>DATCRO010000475.1:0-7469 GCA_036569025.1 Burkholderiaceae bacterium | reverse complement strand
CGCGTACGGAGTTTGCGCCTTGGCGATGCGGTGCGGCGACGGATGGCCGCCGATCGGCGGCGACTGCGGTCAATGCGGGTCGCGGCGAACCGAAGGCACCGGGCGACGATCGGCAGCGACCGCCGCGACCGTCAGATCGCGATCTCGGACGATCCGTCGATGCGCCGCTGCGCGGCGGCGAGATCGTCGACGGTGTCGATGTCCAACAGCACGCCCGGGTCATCGAGTTCGACCGCCGCCGTCGGATAGCGCGCGAGCAGGCGGCGGGCGCCCTCGTCGCCCTTGAGCATCACCAGTTCGGAGAACAGCTCGGCGGCGAACCCCACCGGATGCCCGCGGCGACCGCGGTGCTGCGCGAATGCGATGGGCTGCTGGTCGAGCGCGTCGGCGACCGCGCGCAGGCTGCCGGGCCGGACCAGCGGCATGTCGGCGGGCAGCACCAGCCAGCCGGTGGCGCTCGCATGCTGCGACACCCCCGCGGCGATCGAGTCGCCCATACCCCACCCCGTTTGTGAGCGGGCGTCGACGACGACCATGTCCTCGGGCGCGATCAGGCCCCGGGCCTCGGATACCAGCGCATCGGAGATGACGAGCACGACCGACATCTCGGATGCGATGGCATTTCGCAGGGTTCGCACGAGCACGCTGTCAAGGCCCAGCTTCTCGCTGAGCTTGTGGCGCGCTCCCTGGTAACGGCTCCCTGCGCCTGCAGCCAGCACGACGACGGCCGGTTCGTTTTTCATGGGCGCATGGCGCGCGGCGTCTTCCTGAGGCGGCCGCGCAATGAATGGTTATGTGCCTCAAGAATCGTTGCTGGCCTTCTTTTGTTCCAGTGGGACGTATACCTAAGGCGTTCCCCTAAACTGTGCAGATGGATCATTCGAAAAAGATCGCGGACGAACGCAAGAGCTACGAGCGCGACGCGCTCGAGGAAAGCGATGCGGCCCTCGATCCGCTGCGCCAGTTCCAGGCCTGGATGGACGAGGCGTTCGCCGCCAAGGTGCCCGAGCCGAACGCGATGACGCTCGCGACCGTGGGGGCCGATGGCCGCCCCTCGACGCGCATCGTGCTCATCAAGGGCTACGACGCGCGCGGCATCGTCTGGTTCACCAACTACGACAGCCGCAAGGGCCGCGAACTCGCGGTGCATCCGCTTGCGGCGCTGCAGTTCCACTGGGTCGAGCTCGAGCGCGTGGTGCGGATCGAGGGCGCCGTCGAGCGCGTCGACGATGCGGAATCGGACGCGTACTTCGCGTCACGGCCGCTCGATTCGCGCATCGGGGCCTGGGCCTCGCCGCAGAGCGAGGTGATCGAGTCGCGTGCGGTGCTGGTGGCCAATGCCGCCAGGTACGCCGCCAAGTTCCTGCTGAACCCGCCGCGGCCGCCGCACTGGGGCGGCTTCCGCCTCAAGCCCGACACGTGGGAGTTCTGGCAGGGCCGCAAGTCGCGCCTGCATGACCGGCTGCGCTATCGCCTCGACGGCACCGCCTGGACGCGCGAGCGCCTGGCGCCCTGAGCGCCGGCCGCCGCCGGTCGACCGGACGCCGGACGAGTACGGTACCCCCTAGTTCGAGGTCGGCGATGACGTGCTCGCCCACGGCCTCCGGCCGCCACGGCGCTCCGCCACAATCGCCCGCATGCTTGCCGACTGGATGACCGCCGCGGGACTGGGCGCCCTCAAGCCCGCGCTCGCCGCGCTGGTGCTGCCGCCCGTGCCATTCCTCGCGCTCGCGTTCGCGGGCGCCGCGCTCGCGCGCCGGCGTCCACGCGCGAGCCGCTGGCTGGTGGCCGTCGGTTGCGCCTGCGCCTGGATCAGCTGCTGCAGCGGCGCGGCACGCTGGGTCGAGCAGTCCTTCCTGGACGAGCCTGCGCCGCTCGACGCCGCGCAGCGCGCGGACCTGAAGGCGCGCGCCGCCGCCGGCCAGTCGCTGGCCATCGTCGTGCTGGGCGGCGGCATGGAGGCGCGGCCGGCCGAGTACGCCAGCCCGGACCTCGGCAACGCATCGCTCAAGCGGCTGCGCTACGGGATCTGGCTCGGCCGCGAGACGGGCATCCCCGTGGCCGCGTCCGGCGGCCGCGGCTGGGTCGCGGCGGACGCGAGCGTGCCCGCGGAAGCGACGCGCATGGCCGGGATTGCCCGCGACGAATTCAACGCGCCGCTGCGCTGGGTCGAGGCCCGGTCGCGCGACACGCACGAGAACGCCGTCGACACGCTCGCGCTGCTGCAGCCCGCGGGCGTGCGCGAGATCGTGCTCGTGACGCACGGCTCGCACATGCCGCGTGCGCTGCGCGAGTTCCGCGCGGCCGCGGCGGCGCGGTCGGCGTCGAGCCCGGTCGCGATCACGCCCGCGTCGATGGGCCAGGCCTACCCCGCGTCCAGCCCCGTCACGCGCTGGCTGCCCTCGGGCGCCGGGCTCGAACGCATGCAACTCGCGCTGCACGAGGTGCTGGCCCGCCTGGTCGACCATCGCTGAGCCGATCCGGACATGACGAAGCCCCGATCACTTGAGGATGATCGGGGCTTCCTGGGCGACTTGAACGTCGCCCGATGGGGATCCGGAGCAGAACGCCCGGGGCCCCGATTGCGCATCGACTGCGCAGAGGGGAGTGCCTCCTTGAGGCGATTCAAAGATAGTCCTCGCGACCGATCGTCGCAAGGAAATATCCGCGAATGATCAGGTTGTCCTGATAGCCTCATTGGCCCTTGACGGGCGCCATGACTTGCGAGAAAAGCGCGTCGATTCGCGCCTCCACATCCTTCGTGAGCGCACCGTCCATCGTGATCGGCCGGCCCCATTCGCGGCTCGTCTCGCCGGGCCACTTCGACGTCGCGTCCAGGCCCATCTTGCCGCCCAGGCCGCTGACCGGCGACGCGAAGTCGAGGTAGTCGATCGGCGTGTGGTCGACCAGCGTGGTGTCGCGCACGGGATCCATGCGCGTCGTGATCGCCCAGATCACCTCGTTCCAGTCGCGGATGTCGATGTCGTCGTCGACCACCACGATGAACTTCGTGTACATGAACTGGCGCAGCACGCTCCACAGGCCGAACATCAGCCGCTTGGCGTGGCCCGCGTAGGCCTTCCTCATCGAGATGACGGCCATGCGGTAGCTGCAGCCCTCGGGCGGCAGGTAGAAGTCGACGATCTCGGGGAACTGCTTCTGCAGCAGCGGCACGAAGACCTCGTTGAGCGCCACGCCCAGCACCGCGGGCTCGTCGGGCGGCTTGCCGGTGTAGGTCGAGTGGTAGACGGGGTCGCGGCGGTGCGTCAGGCGGTCGAGGCGGAACACCGGGAACCAGTCGCGCTCGTTGTAGTAGCCGGTGTGGTCGCCGTACGGGCCCTCGAGCGCGTGCAGGTAGCCGTTGATCTCCTTGAGCGGCACGCCGTGCTCGCTGTGGCCGGCCAGGCCCGGCTCGGCCACCGGGATGTGGCCCTCCAGGACGATCTCGGCCCGCGCGGGCACCTGCAGCATCAGGCCGTCCTCGCCGGTCTGCGTGTCGACCAGCTCCGTGCGGCCGCCGCGCAGCAGGCCGGCGAACTGGTACTCGCCCAGGCTGTCGGGCACCGGCGTGACGGCGCCCAGCGTCGTGGCCGGGTCGGCGCCCAGCGCGCACACCAGCGGGAACGGCTTGCCCGGGTTGACGCGGGCGAAGTCGCGGAAGTCGAGCGCGCCGCCGCGATGGGCCAGCCAGCGCATGATGAGCTCGCGCCGGCCGATCACCTGTTGGCGGTAGATGCCCAGGTTCTGCCGCAATCTCGGCTTGGGCACGCCGCGCGGGCCGCGGGTGACGACCAGGCCCCAGGTCACCAGCGGGGCGGCGTCGCCGGGCCAGCAGGTCTGGATCGGCCACCTCGACAGGTCGATCTCGCCGGCGTCCTGGACGACCTCCTGGCACGGTCCGCTGCGCAGCACGGCGGGCTTCATGTCCCACAGCGCCTTGCCCATGGTCCACAACTTGCCGGCGTCCTTGATCGACTTCGGCGGCTCCGGCTCCCGCAGGTTGGCCAGCAGCTGGCCGATCTCCCGCAACTCGGAGATGTCGGCCGCGCCCATTCCGAGGGCGACGCGATGGGGGGTGCCGAACAGGTTGGCGAGGACGGGCACGTCATACCCGGTGGGGTTCTCGAACCACAGCGCAGGGCCTTCCTGCCGGAGGACCCGGTCGGCCAGCGCGGTCATTTCGAGCTGGGGGGACACGGGCGCTGTTACACGTCTGAGCTCCCCAAAACCCTCAAGATTGGCCGCGAAATCGCGCAAATCACGGTATTTCATAAGTTTTGGTTATGACTTGAGAGGCTTATATTGTTGACGGGTTATTACGCGGCTCCCATAATCCGGCCAGACGTAACACCAGGGTTATCCCTGCCCAGCGAGGCGGACCCTGAAGGCTGCCGCCGGTTGCTAGACGCAGACACCCCGGCCATGAATCGCAGCGAACCATTATCGCCAGCGTCCCTGGACGCCGCGACGAAGCGCCGCTGAGCGCCGTCAGCCGGCCCGGCGCTGTGAAAGGAGAGAGATGCTTCAACCCCAAGCCGTCGTGCGCAACGCACTGACCACCGGGCGCGAATCGGTGAAGGTCTTCCTGACCGACGTGGGCCACGGCCTGCTCGACGTGAGCCACAGCATGCTGGCCATGGTGGGACTGGCCGTCGTGGCCGGCGCCCTGTTCATGAGCAGCCAGGACGACCTGCGCGACAGCCTCGAGGCCCGTGCCTGGGGCTGGCTGGAAGCCCGCCACCTCGCCCGCAGCGGTGGCGAGGACCTGGCCGCCGCGGCCGAGTCCGAGCCGACGTCCGCCGGCCCGATCAACACGTCGTCGACCGCCGATCCGGCCGACCTGACGCGCGCCCAGGCCAACGTGGCCCGCTGGATCGTCCGCCGCTACCATGTGGCGCCGGAGCCCGTGGCACGCCTGGTCCAGGAATCGTGGACGGTCGGCCAACGCACCGGCATCGAGCCGACGCTGATCCTGGCCGTGATGGCCATCGAGTCCAGCTTCAACCCGATCGCGCAAAGCCCGGTGGGCGCGCAGGGCCTGATGCAGGTGATGACCAAGGTGCACAGCGACAAGTACGAGTCCTACGGCGGCCACCTGGCGGCGTTCGACCCCGTCAGCAACCTGCGGGTGGGCGTGCTGGTGCTCAAGGAATGCATCGCCAAGGGCGGCGGCCTGGCCAACGGCCTGCACTACTACGTCGGCGCCGGGGCGCTCGACGACGACGGCGGCTACGCGGCCAAGGTGATGGCCGAGCAGGAGCTGCTCAAGCGCGTCGCGGCCGGCCAGAACGTCCCGCCGACGGTGGTGCCGATGGTCGCCAACGTCGCGCCCGCCCCCGCGGCGACGCCCGCGCCTGCCGCCGCGCCGGCCGCGGCCGCCAGCGAGTCGACCGCCCACGCCGCCGCGCCCGAGCAGCAGGACGCGCAGGCCAAGCCCGAACGCGAACGCGTGGCGCTGGCGCACTGAGCCGCCAGACAACCGTTCGACGGGCGCCTCGGCGCCCGTTTTTCATTCGGCCGCCCGGCGCGCGCACGCCCGGCCTGCTTCGTATTGCGCGAATCGACGCTCGCGCCCACCCGCGCCCCGGGCCAGCCGGTTAAACTGGCGGCTCGCGCGACTGGCGACAGGACGCGTCCCCGGAGCGGCACCCGCCGGCCTCCAGGGCGCGTTGCGAGGTGGGCCACCACCGGGAAGCGCGAAGGGCCGCCGGGAGCCTCAGTCCGGGCGCCGCCCTTTCAGCCGTTCGCCTGGGCAGCGCGTCCTTCGCGCACCGCTGGATCTGCGACCGTCGATGGCCTCGCGCATCGACGACCGCTGTCCGCGAGGCCCAACCGACGCGCCAAGATTGCCCTCAAATCCCAAGGAACCTCCATGTTCGACCGCCAACAATCGACGATCGCCAACGTTGACCCCGCCATCTGGGCCGCCATCCAGGCCGAGAACCTGCGCCAGGAACAGCACATCGAGCTGATCGCCTCGGAGAACTACACCTCGCCGGCCGTCATGGCCGCGCAAGGCTCGCAGCTGACCAACAAGTACGCCGAAGGCTACCCCGGCAAGCGCTATTACGGCGGCTGCGAGAACGTGGACGTCGTCGAGCAGCTGGCCATCGACCGCATCAAGCAGCTGTTCGGCGCCGAGAACGCCAACGTGCAGCCCAACTCCGGCTCGCAGGCCAACCAGGCCGTGTTCCTGGGCCTGCTGCAGCCCGGCGACACCATCATGGGCATGAGCCTGGCCGAGGGCGGCCACCTCACGCACGGCATGGCGCTGAACATGAGCGGCAAGTGGTTCAAGGTCGTGTCCTACGGCCTGAACGCGCAGGAAGACATCGACTACGACGCGATGGAGCGCACCGCGCGCGAGCACAAGCCCAAGCTGATCATCGCCGGCGCGTCGGCGTTCGCGCTGCGCATCGACTTCGAGCGCTTCGCGCGCATCGCCAAGGAGATCGGCGCGACCTTCATGGTCGACATGGCGCACTACGCCGGCCTGATCGCCGCGGGCGTCTATCCGAACCCGGTGCCGCACGCCGACGTCGTCACATCCACCACGCACAAGAGCCTGCGCGGCCCGCGCGGCGGCATCATCCTGATGAAGGACGCGTTCGCCAAGCAGATCAACTCGGCCATCTTCCCGGGCCTGCAAGGCGGCCCGCTGATGCACGTGATCGCCGGCAAGGCGGTTGCGTTCCAGGAGGCGCTGCAGCCCGAGTTCAAGGCCTACCAGCAGCAGGTCGTCAGGAACGCCGACGTGCTGGCCAGGACGCTGATCGAGCGCGGCCTGCGCATCGTCTCGGGCCGCACCGAGAGCCACGTGATGCTGGTCGACCTGCGCGCCAAGGGCATCACCGGCAAGGACGCCGAGCGCATCCTGGGCGAGGCGCACATGACCTGCAACAAGAACGCGATCCCCAACGATCCGGAAAAGCCGATGGTCACCAGCGGCATCCGTCTGGGCACGCCGGCCATGACCACGCGCGGCTTCAAGGAAGCAGAGGCGCGCGCCACGGCCCACCTGATCGCCGACGTGCTGGACGCGCCGCACGACCCGGCCCGGCTGGCCGCCGTGCGCGCCAAGGTCGAGGCGCTGACGCGCGACTTCCCGGTCTACCGCTGAGCCACGGCGCCGTCGCCCCATGCGCTGCCCCTATTGCAGTCATGACGAGACGCAGGTCGCCGAGACCCGCGAATCGGACGAGGGCGACGTCGTCCGCAGGCGCCGCCGCTGCCTGAAGTGCGACAAGCGCTTCACGACCTACGAGCGCGCCGAGATGGCGTTCCCGTCGATCGTCAAGAAGAGCGGCGCCCGCGTCGACTTCGACCCCGCCAAGCTGCGCGGCTCGATGACGCTGGCGCTGCGCAAGCGCCAGGTGAGCATCGAGCAGATCGACGCGGCCATCGAGCGCATCCAGGACAAGCTGATCGGCACCGGCCTGCGCGAGGTGCCCTCCACGCGCGTTGGCGAG
>DATCRO010000474.1:0-8585 GCA_036569025.1 Burkholderiaceae bacterium | reverse complement strand
CGCTCGGATCGTTCGTGCGTTGTTCATGCCATCCCTCCCAGGCGTCTTGTCAGGCGATTCTCGCAGCGCGACCGCGGCCGCGCGTGCGCGCGTTCCCGCGCAGGCATGAAAAAAGGCGGCCTTCGGCCGCCTTCGTCGCGTGCGTCGCGTGGCTCAGGCCGTGCGCGGCGCGGTGTCGATGAAGCTCTGGCGCGCGGCCAGCTTGTCGGCCAGGCGCGCGATGTTCGGGTAATCCTGGCGCCAGGTGTTCTCGGGAAAGCGGAAGTCGAGGTAGCCGAGCGCGCAGCCGACGGCGATGTCGGCCAGCGAGAAATGCGTGCCGACGCAGTACGCCTTGTCGCCCAGGCCCTGGCTGACGGACTTCAGCGCCGCGGCGATGCGCACCTGCTGGCGATCGATCCAGGCCTGGCAGCGCTGCGCGTCGGTGCGGTGCGTCCAGACCGCCTCCATGCGCGCGGCCACGCACGCGTCGAGGATGCCGTCGGCCAGCGCCTCCCAGGTGCGCACTTCCACGCGCTCGCGGCCGGAGGCCGGGATGAGCTTGCCCACGGGCGACAGGGTGTCGACGTATTCGACGATGACGCGCGAGTCGAACACGGCCTCGGCGCCTTCCATGACGAGCACGGGCACCTTGCCCAGCGGATTGGAGGCCAGGATGGCGTCGCTGCCCCAGACGTCCTCGAGCACGAAGTTGTAGTCGAGCTTCTTCTCCGCCAGCACGATGCGCACTTTGCGAACGTAGGGGCTGGTGAGAGATCCGATGAGTTTCATGTGGGCAGCGAGTCAGGACTGGGCTTCATTCTATAGAAGCACCCCGTGAAAAACGGCACACGCAAGGCCCTCTTCCGGGGGTTTTGCGTCGCCGGCGCGGCGTGGCGAGCGCGCACCAACAACGTGCCGAAGCCGCGGCCATGCGGCGGCCGCGGCGATGATGCAGCACGTGGCGGACCAGGATGCGGCCAAGAACAGGGGGGCGCGTGTGTGCCCGGCGCAACACGACAGTGGCGGGCCTAGGCGCCGAAGTGCCGGCTCGCCTCCAGCCCGAGCCCGGTCGCGACGCTGGCGAAGCGGTCGCCGTGCACGGCCTGCGCGCCCGGGAACGCGGCGGCCAGGCGCTCGGCCAGCAGGCGCAGTCCGGTGGAGCCGCCGGTGAAGTACAGCGCGTCGATGGCGCCCGGTGGCACGCCGGCCAGGCGCGCGGTGTCGAGCGCGGCCTGCACGATGCGGTCGAGGTCGCCCTCGATCGCGGCGACCGCCTGGCCCTCGGTCACGTCGACGACCAGTTCGCGTTCGATCTCGAACAGGTCGACCTCGTGCGTGCCGCCCTGCGACACGGCGATCTTCGCGTCCTCGGCCAGGCCGGCCAGCGCGTGGCCGAGGCGGTCGCGCAGCGTCGTCATCAGGCGCGCGTGGTGGCGTGGGTTGGCGTAGTCGTCGCGCATCGCCGCGACCTCCATCACGCGCTGCGGCCGGTAGCAGGTGTTGATCAGGTGCCAGGTGGCGAGGTCGAAGTAGATGCGGCTGGGCACCTCCAGCGGCGCGCGGTCGCCGCGCCTGGGGCCGTAGGCGCCGTAGCCGAGCGCGGGCAGGATGCGGTCGAGCTCGACGCGGCGGTCGAAGTCGGTGCCGGCGATGTGCACGCCGTGGCTGGCGAGGATGTCGTCGCGGCGGTCGGGCCGGCCGCGGCGCGCAGGGCCGACGCGCACGACGGAGAAGTCGGACGTGCCGCCGCCGATGTCGGCCACGAGGACGGTCTGCTCGCGCGTGACCTGTTCCTCGTAGTGGAACGCGGCCGCGATCGGCTCGTACTGGAAGCGCACGTCCTTGAAGCCGACCGTGCGCGCCGCGGCTTCCAGCGAGGCCTGGGCGGCGGCGTCGCGCGCGGAGTCGTCGTCGACGAAGAACACCGGGCGGCCCAGCACGACGCGCTCGATCTCGCGCCCGGCGTGCCCGCTCGCGGCGCGCCGCAGGTGCAGCAGGTAGCTGGCGATGACGTCGCCGAAGGCGACCGAGCGGCCGGCGCCGATGTCGGTGTGCTGCTCCATCAGCGCCGAGCCGAGCACGCTCTTCATCGAGCGCATCAGGCGGCCGTCGGTGCCGTCGACGTAGGCGGCGATCGCGGCGCGTCCGTAGAGCTTGGGCAGCGCGTGCAGGTCCTTGCCCTCGGCGATGTAGAACACCGCGGTGGGCATCGTGCGCCCGCGTTCGCCGTGCTGCGGCTCGAGTGGCACGAGCTCCATGCCGGCGGCCACGGGGACGGCGACGGCCGAGTTGGAGGTGCCGAAGTCGATGGCGCAGTAGTCGCGCGCGTCGGCGGAAAGAGGGGCGGCCGGCATGGGAACGGGGGACGGAAAGCGAAAAGGGGCGTGATTGTGCGAGGCGCGCCGGGAGGCGTCAATGCACGATTCAAGACCTGACCCCGCAACGTTCAAGACCTGACCCCGCGAAATGGAAGGCCCTGCCGGCGGGGCCTTCCGTGGCATTCGCTTTCGGTTTTCCGCCCGGTAATGGGGGCCGGACTTCGGGTTGCCCCTAGCCCGGGAGCGCCGCGACCCGTAAAATCAGCAGGTTTTGCGATCCGGTGGCCGCCTCCACGCCCGCTGCCCGCCTCATCCCCCGACGCGACGCGTCCACGCGAGCCCCTCCATGCCCCATTCCGCCCTCACCGCCCTGTCGCCCCTCGACGGCCGTTACGCCCCCAAGCTGGCCGCGCTGCGCCCGTTGCTGTCCGAGTACGGCCTGATGCATCGCCGGGTGCAGGTCGAGGTGGAGTGGCTGATCGCGCTGTCGGAAGCCGGCTTTTCCGAGTTCCCGGTCCTGCCCGAATCGGCCAAGGGCCTGCTGCGCTCGCTGGTGGTGCGCTTCTCCGAGTCCGACGCGCAGGCGATCAAGGACATCGAGAAGGAGACCAACCACGACGTCAAGGCCGTCGAGTACTGGCTGCGCCAGCGCATCGGCCACGTGCCCGAGCTCGCCGACAAGCTGGAGTTCATCCACTTCGCCTGCACCAGCGAGGACATCAACAACACCAGCCACGCGCTGATGCTCAAGGCCGCGCGCGAGCAGGTGGTGCTGCCGGCGGTCGACGGCATCCTCACGCGCATGCAGGCGATGGCGCAACGCTTCGCGGCGGTGCCGATGCTGTCGCGCACGCACGGCCAGACGGCCAGCCCCACCACGGTGGGCAAGGAAGTGGCCAACGTGCTCGCGCGCCTGACGCACGCCCGCGCGCGCATCGCCGACGTGGTGCTGCTGGCCAAGATGAACGGCGCGGTCGGCAACTACAACGCGCACGTGTCGGCCTACCCCACCACCGATTGGGAGGAGTTCGCGCGCAAGGTCGTCGAGGAGCGCCTGGGCCTGAAGCAGAACGCGTACACGATCCAGATCGAGCCGCACGACTACATGGCCGAGCTGTTCGACGCCGTCGTGCGCCTGAACACGATCCTCGTGGACTGGTCGCGCGACGTCTGGGGCTATGTCAGCCTGGGCTACTTCAAGCAGAAGACCAGGCCGGGCGAGGTCGGTTCGTCGACGATGCCGCACAAGGTCAACCCGATCGACTTCGAGAACGCCGAAGGCAACCTGGGCATGGCCAACGCGCTGCTGACGCACATGTCGCAGAAGCTGCCCGTCAGCCGCTGGCAGCGCGATCTCACCGATTCGACGGTGCTGCGCAACATGGGCGTGGCCATCGGCTACTCCGTGCTGGCCTACGACAGCCTCACCCGCGGCCTGGACAAGCTCGAGCTGAACGAGGCGCGCCTGGCCGAAGACCTCGACTCCGCGTGGGAAGTGCTGGCCGAGCCCATCCAGACGGTCATGCGCCGCCACGGCCTGCCCGACCCGTACGACCAGCTCAAGAAGTTCACGCGCGGCCAGCCGATGACGCGCGAGCTGATCCAGGGCTTCGTCGCGGCGCTGGACCTGCCGCAGGAAGACAAGGCGCGATTGCTCGCGATGACGCCGGGCAGCTACACCGGCATCGGCGCGCAGCTGGCCGCGAAAATCAAGCTCTGATCCTGACGACGCGGCCTCCGGGCCGCGTTTTTCCATCCGCCCCACAACACCAACGAAGGACACCGACGATGCGATTCACCGACACCCTGCAAGCCGCCTCGCTCCGCAACGACTCCGCGCTGTGCGTGGGGCTCGATCCCGAACCGGCCAAGTTCCCCGGCGCGTGGAAGGGCGACGCCAGCAAGGTGTTCGACTTCTGCGCGCGCATCGTCGACGCCACCAAGGACGTCGTCTCCGCCTACAAGCCGCAGATCGCCTACTTCGCCGCGCAGCGCGCGGAAGACCAGCTGGAAGAGCTGATGGCCTACATCCGCCGCGTCGCGCCGGGCGTGCCCGTCATCCTCGACGCCAAGCGCGGGGACATCGGCGCCACCGCCGAGCAGTACGCCCGCGAGGCCTTCGTGCGCTACCAGGCCGACGCGGTGACGCTGTCGCCGTTCATGGGCTTGGACTCGATCGAGCCCTACATGAAGCACGACGGCAAGGGCCTGATCCTGCTGTGCCGCACCTCCAACCCCGGCGGCTCCGACCTGCAGGCGCAGGTGCTGGCGAGCGGCGACAAGCTGTTCGAGCACATCGCCCGCCTCGCCGCGGGCGAGTGGAATCGCAACGGCCAGCTGGCGCTCGTCGTGGGCGCCACGTTCCCGGCCGAGCTGGCCCGCGTGCGCGAGCTCGCGCCCACGCTGCCGCTGCTGATCCCCGGCATCGGCGCGCAGGGCGGCGACGTCGACGCCACCGTCAAGGCCGGCTGGCGCGCCGACGGCCCGATCATCGTCAGCTCCTCGCGCGCGATCCTGTACGCGGGGAGCGGCGACGACTTCGCCACCGCGGCCCGCCAGGTGGCGCTGGCCACGCGCGCGGCGCTGAATACGGCGATCGCTTCCGTGCGCTGAAGCGATAGCCGGTGTCAGGTCTTGAAAGTCGCGCGGCAAGGTCCTGGCGTTGGGGTCAGGTCTTGAAAGTTGCACGGCGACATCTTCGCTGCAGGACGACAGCAGGTCGTGCATCTTTCAAGACCTGACCCCTCGGCGGACCCTCGGCGAAACGCTCAAGGCGCAACGTTCAAGACCTGACACCCTCGCACGCGCTCGCGTGGAAAGGGGCAGACCTTTTCTCTCAACTCATCAGCTGAACGCACGTTCTGCATCGGAAGTTCAGCCTCGTCACGGTGCAACTCGAGAATTCGAGTCAAACTAGGGGCCTTGGGGGGCGAGCCGTGATCGGGTCGCCAAGGGCCAATAAAAAGAGCACCCGATGGCTGATGCACCGCCGAACAAGGAGGCCAGGCACCGCCTGCGCCAGTTGCTGACGCGCCACCTGCTGGCCGCGACGGCAGGGGTCGCGCTCGCGTTCGCGCTGATGTTCCTCGGGTTCGGCCATCCGCTGGACTGGGTGGCCCGGCTGTCGCTGGCGACGGCGTTCCTCGCGCTGTGCGGCGTCGCTTTCGGGCTGCGGCGCGACGCGGGCACCAGCCTGCAGGCGCGCGCGCTGCCGTTCGTGATCGGCGCGGCGATCGGGCTGTCGGGCGTGGCCGCGGCGGTCGCCGGCGAGGGCCTGCTGTCGCCGGCACTGGCCGTGGTGGGCGTGCTGCTGTGCCTGTTCACCGTCATCGCCGGCCTGCGCGCGGGCGTGCTGGCCGCGGCGGTCGGGGCGAGCATGCTGATGCTGCTGGCCGGCGCGATGGCCTTCGACTGGCTGGCGCCGGCCGGCCTCTCGCTGGGCGGCTCGCCGCTCGACCTCGTGCGCCCGCTGCTGACCCACGCGCTGGTGCTGGGCATCGCGCTGGCCGGCGGCGAGCTGCTCGGGCGCACGCTGGACCGCACGCTGCGCAGTGCCGACGAGCGCGAGCGCCGCTTCCTGGGCCTGCTGGCCGTGGCCGCCGATGCGTACTGGGAGATGGACGGCAACGGCCGCCTCATCCGCTTCAGCGCAAAGGAGGAGCTGCGCAACTTCGTCGGCCTGCGCCGCCACGGGGTCGACGCCGGCATGGGCAAGCTGCTGTGGGAGACGCGCGGCGTGATGTTCGAGGCGCAGGTCCTGGACGCATTCCGCTCGGAGCTCGCGGCGCGCCTGCCCATGCGCGACGTGCCGCTGCGCTGGGCCGACGTCGCGGGCCGCGTCCGCCACTTCACGCTCAGCGCCGAGCCGCGCACGAACGAGGCCGGCAAGTTCGCGGGCTACTGGGGCGTGCTGCGCGACATCACGCAGGACGTCAAGGCGCGCCAGGCGCTGTGGTCGACGGAGACCCGCTACCAGGACCTGTTCCGCCGCATCCCCACGCCGCTGGTGCTGCATCGCGAGGGGCGTCTGCTCGATGCCAACCCGGCCGGCGTCACGCTGTTCGGCTTCGCCGACCTGCGCGCGTTGCTGGGCCAGGACCTGGTGCCGTTCTTCGAGGAGGGCCCGTCGCGCGACCGCGCGGCCGAGCACATGCAACGCCTGGACGTGCTGGCCGCCGGCGAGGGCCTGCCCGAGGCCGAGTTCACTCTGATGCCCGGCCCCGACCGGCGCCTGACGGTGCGCGTCAGCAGCGTGCGCGTGGACGTCGACGGCGAGGCCGCGACGCTGTCCATCATCACCGACGACACCGAGCGCCGCGCCGCGGAAGACCTCGTGCGCCGCAGCGAGACGCTGCTGTCGCATCTCGTGTCCACCAGCCCCGACTGGATCACGCTGACCGAGTTCGCGAGCGGACGCTACGCGATGGTCAACCCGACCTTCCTCGCGACCACCGGCTACCGCGCCGAGGAGGTGATCGGCCGCACGCCCAGCGAACTCGGGCTGTGGGCCGACGCGACGCAGCGCGACCGCATCTACCGCCTGCTCGACGAGAACGAGGCCGTGCAGAACTTTCCCGCCACGATGACCACGCGCGACCGGCGGCGCGTGTCGATGCTGGTGTCGGCCGCGCGCTTCACGATCGACGATGTCGACTACCAGATGACCAGCGCGCGCGACGTCACCGCCAGCGAGCAGGCGCGCCGCGAGCGCGAGGCGATCCTCGAGAACGCGCTGGTGGGCATCTCCTTCACGCGCGACGGCCGCATCGCGATGACCAACGCGCGCTTCGACGAGATGTTCGGGTGGCCGCGCGGCGCGCTGCTCAACCAGCTGCAGCGGGTGCTGTGGCCGTCCGATGCCTCGTACGACACGATGAACCTCGACGTCGGCCCGGCGCTGTCGCGCGGCGAGCAGGTCGACATCGAGATGCCCATGATGCGCCGCGACGGCAGCACGTTCACGGGCCGCCTGCTGGCCAAGGCGCTGGATCCGGCCCAACCGGCCAGCGGCACGATCTGGCTGGCCGAGGACGTCACCGAGCGGCGCGGCGTCGAGAAGGCGCTGGCCCGCGCACGCGACGAGGCCGAGGCCGCCAACCGCGCCAAGAGCGCGTTCCTGGCCAACACGAGCCACGAGATCCGCACGCCCCTGAACGCGCTCGTCGGCCTGGCGCAGCTCGCGCGCACGCCCGAGGTCGACGACCGGCGGCGGCTGCAGTACATCGAGCAGATTTGCGATTCGGCCGATACCCTGTCGGGCATCCTGTCGGACATCCTGGACCTGTCCAAGATCGAGGCCGGCAAGCTGATCGTCGACCGCGTGGCGTTCGACCTGCGCGGCCTCATCGGCACGCTCAAGCAGGCCTACGGCGCGCTGGCGGACACCAAGGGCCTGACGCTGTACGTCAACGTCGACGAGGAAGTGCCGCAGCACGTGCTGGGCGACCCGATGCGGTTGCGCCAGGTGCTCACCAACTACCTGACCAACGCACTGAAGTTCACCACCACCGGCAGCATCCTGCTGAACGTGCAGCGCGGCACCGGCTATCGCCTGCGCTTCGAGGTGATCGACACCGGCGCCGGCATGGACGGCCCCGGGCTGGCGCGCCTGTTCCAGCCGTTCAGCCAGGTCGACAACTCGCTCACCCGCAAGGTCGGCGGCACCGGCCTGGGGCTGTCGATCTGCAGCGAGCTCGCGCGGCTGATGGACGGCACCGTGGGTGTCAGCAGCGAGCCGGGAAAGGGCAGCGTGTTCTGGGTCGACCTGCCGCTGCCGCCCGTCACGGCGCAGCAGCTCGAGGACCACGAGAGCACCTCGGGCCTGGACGCGCTGCAGGGCACGCGCGTGCTGATGGTGGAGGACAACCCGGTCAACATGATGATCGCCGTGGCGTTGCTGGAGCGCTGGGGCGCGATCGTCGACCAGGCCAGCGACGGTCCGGGCGCGTTGCAGGCGGTCGACCACGCGCACCAGTCCGGCGACCCGTTCGACATCGTGCTGATGGACGTGCAGATGCCCGGCATGAGCGGCCACGAGGTCACGCGCCGGCTGCGCCAGCGTTACGACCGGCACGTGCTGCCCATCGTGGCGCTCACGGCCGCCGCGCTCGTGTCCGAGCGCGAGGACGCGATGGCCGCCGGCATGAACGACTTCCTTACCAAGCCCATCGACGCCGATCGCCTGCGGCAGACGCTGTGCAACGTGCTGGTGGAGGCGGAGGCGCGCGCGGAGCGGTGAGCGGCGGCGAGGCGTGGTCGGAGGGGTCTGGCCTCTCCTCGAATCGC
>DATCRO010000473.1:0-2635 GCA_036569025.1 Burkholderiaceae bacterium | reverse complement strand
GGTTCGGGTGGATGAGGGTTGCCAAGCGCTGGCCCTCATTGAACGCGCCGCCGGCGCCGGCCGCGACCACGCGCCGCGACGAAATGCGACAGCGCTGAAACATCGCGTCCCGCGCGCGCGGCGCCGCCCTACACTCCGGTCGTCCCACCACGACGCCGCATGCGCCCTCGATGAACTCCAAGCCGCTGATCCTGATCGTCGACGACGACGCCGAGCTCTCGGGCATGGTCGTCGAACTGCTCCGGCGCGAGGGCTGGGCGACGCACGCCGTGCTGACCGGCGGCGACGGCGAGCGCGACCTGGCCGCCCTGCATCCGGAACTGGTGCTGCTGGACGTGATGCTGCCCGACGCCAACGGCTACGACCTGTGCCGACGCTGGCGCGCGCTGTATCCGGCGCTGGGCATCGTGATGCTGACGGCGCGCGGCGACCCGCTCGATCGCGTGCTGGGCCTGGAGATCGGCGCCGACGACTACCTGCCCAAGCCCTTCGAGTCGCGCGAGCTCGTCGCCCGCGTGCGGGCGCTGCTGCGCCGCGCGGCGCCCGGGCGCGCGGAGTCGCCGCTGATGCGCTTCGACGGCCTGGTCATCGACCTCGTGCGGCGCGAGGTGCGCGTCGGCGAGCAGGCGCTGGCCCTGACCAGCGTCGAATTCAAGCTGCTCGTGGCGCTGGCCCGCGCGCCGGGCACCGCGCTCTCGCGCGAGGCGCTCAGCGACGCCGTGCAGGCCGGCAGCTACCGCCCGCAGGATCGCACCGTCGACGTGCAGGTGGCACGCCTGCGCCGCAAGCTGCAGGAGGTGCAGCCGGGCGGAGCCGACTGGATCGACACGGTGCGCGGCGAAGGCTACGTCTTCGTGCCGCGCTGAGGACGCCCGCGTGGCCACGCCCACCCTCTTTCGCCGCCTGGTCGTCGCGCAGACGATCGGCGCGTTCGCGCTGCTGCTGGTGTTCAGCAGCGTGTTCTACGTGGAGCGCAACCGCGTCGTCGCGCGGCTGACGGCGCAGCGCTGGGCGCCCGCGCTGCGCGCGGCGGCCGGGCTGCCTGCGGGCGCGGCGAGCGCGCCGGCGCCGTTCTCGCTGCGCGTCAGCGAGCAGCGTCCCGACGACGCGATCCCGACCAACGCGTGGGCCGCGCGCATCGTGCAGCTGCGCACCACGCTGCGGACCGAGGGCATCCCCGTCGCCGACGTCGTGTTCACGCGGGCGTTGCCGCGCCCGCTGACCTGGGTCGCCGTGCCGGCGGCCGACGGCCACCTGCGCTGGTACGGGATGCAGGACGAGGTGGTCGAGTCCTACGTCGCGACGAGGCTGCTCATCGCGCTGGTGCTGGGCTTCGCGGCGGTGGCCGTCGCGAGCTGGTTGATCGCGCGCCGGCTCAGCCGGCCCCTGGAGGCCTTGCGCCGCCGCATCGAATCGCATGACGCCCCTGGCGGCGATGCCCTGCCGGCAGCCGGCATGCCGACGCTCGAGATCGCCGCCATCGACAGCGCGTGGACCGATCTTGCCGGCCGCCTCGCGCGCCAGGAAAGCGAGCGGGCGATGCTGCTGGCGGGCGTGTCGCACGACCTGCGCGGCCCGCTCTCGCGCATCCGCATGGCCGCCGAGCTGCTGCCCGACACCGCGGACGTCGCCGCGCGCCGGGCCAGCATCGTGCGCAACGTCGACGTCGCCGACCGCCTCATCGCGAGCTTCCTGGACTACGTGCGCGCGGCCGAGCTGCCGCTGCAGTCGACGGTGGACGTCGTGGCCGTCGCGCGCCACCTGCTGCAGGCGCGCGACGAGCCGGCCGACGTGCTGATGCTGGCCGCTCCCGACCGGCTGGACGTGCCCCGCTCGCACGAGCTGCTGCTGGAGCGGCTCATCGCCAACCTCGTCGACAACGCGCTGCGGCATGGCAAGCCCCCGGTGCGGGTGCGCCTGGGCACTGACGGCGGTGACGCTGTCATCGACGTCGAGGACCACGGCCCCGGCATCGCGCCCGACGCGCGCGAGCGCCTGACGCAGGCGTTCGCGCGCGGGGACGCGAGCCGCGGCACGCCGGGCACGGGTCTCGGGCTCGCGATCGTGCAGCAGATCGCGCGGCGCATGGGCGGCACGCTGTCGTTCGAGAGCGCGGACGGCAGGTCCTGCGTGCGCGTGCGGCTTCCGCTGCGCTGAAACGTCTGGTTGCGCGGCCATGACAGGCCTGTCGCAACAATTCACCGAATGTCGGTCGGCGCGCGGCGCCGCGACGGGAGACTGCTCTCACCCCGATTCAACCAGGAGAGAGACCATGACCCCGCAAGCCTTCGAATCCCCGGCCCGCCGCCCTGCTCCGCACCGCCTGGCCGTCGCGGCCGCACTCGCATGCGGCGCGCTGCTGGCCGCGTGCGGCGGCGGCGGCGCCGACGCCGCCGGGCCGACCGAGACGCCGATGTCGCAGTCCGACGCCACCGCCGACGCCGCCAACGCGTCGTCCACCGGCAGCGACACGGCCGCGACGCTCGACACGCTCGTCGACACGACCACCGCGCTCGCGCCGGTGCTCGCGACCACAGCCGGCGCATCGCCGACGGATCGCGCACAGGTCGAATCGGCACCATCCACGATCAGCGGCACGGTCGCCTGCCCCGGCGGCGGCAGCGCGACGCTGAGC
>DATCRO010000472.1:0-2028 GCA_036569025.1 Burkholderiaceae bacterium | reverse complement strand
CTACTACACCGACCCGACGTACTACAACGACAAGGATCTCGTGCGGCCGTATCGCGTGGGCATGTCCTGCGGTTTCTGCCACGTCGGTCCAAGCCCGACGCACCCGCCGGCCGATCCGGCGGCGCCGCGATGGGCCGACCTCAGTTCGTCGGTGGGCGCGCAGTACATGTGGGTCGACCGGCTGTTCATCGTCAATTCCAACAAGCCCGAGGGCCAGCGCAACTTCATGTACCAGCTGGCGCACACGTTCCGCCCGGGCAGCATGGACACGTCGCTGATCTCCACCGACGGCATCAACAACCCGCGCACGATGAACGCGGTCTACGACTTTCCTTCGCGCATGGGCATGGCCGCGCGCATCGGCGACGAGAAGCTCGCCGGCGGCGGCCTGGACAACAAGCAGTTCAACCAGTTCCCCGGCGCGCCCGACGCGCTCAAGGGCTTCTTCACGGCGCCCGACGCGGTCAAGACGCCGCACGTGCTCAAGGACGGCGCCGATTCCGTCGGCCTGCTGGGCGCGCTCAACCGCGTCTACCTGAACATCGGGCTGTTCAGCGAGGAGTGGCTGCTGCACTTCAACGCCGTCGTCGGCGGCAAGCCCATCACGCCGATCACGATCGCCACGGCGGAGAAGAATTCCGCGTACTGGCGCGCCACCGAGGCCGGCACCTACGACACGGCGCTGTTCTTCCTGAAGGCGGCGCAGCCCGACCGGCTGAAGGACGCGCCGGGCGGCGCCGACTTCCTCAAGGACGACGCGGCGCTCGTGTCGCACGGCAAGGACGTCTTCGCCAACACCTGCGCCCGTTGCCACTCCAGCAAGGCGCCGCCGCTGCCCGCGTCGCTGGACCTGAACGCCAAGGCCTGCGCCGGCGCGAACTACCTCGCCTGCTTCAAGCGCTACTGGTCCTACACGCAGACCGACGAGTACAAGACCGCGATGCGCGCCGTTGTCCAGGCGCCCGACTTCCTGCAAGGCAACTACCTGTCCACCGACGCGCGCATCCCCGTGACGCTGCTGCGCACCAACGCCTGCAGCCCGCTGGCCACCAACGCGATCGCGGGCAACATCTGGGACAACTTCTCGTCGCAGAGCTACAAGCAGCTGCCCTCGGTGGGCACCATCACGATCACCAACCCGCTCACCGGCGAGCCCATGCCCTACGCGATGCCCGCGGGCGGGCGCGGCTACACGCGCGTGCCGTCGCTGATCAGCGCGTGGTCGACCGCGCCCTACCTGCTCAACAACAGCGTCGGCACGTTCACCACCGATCCGTCGGTGGCCGGGCGCATGAAGATGTTCGACGCCTCGATCGAGCAGATGCTGTGGCCCGAGAAGCGGCAGCACGACGCCGTTTTCGGCGACAGGATCCTGGGCAGCATCGACCGCACCACGCAGCGCAGCCGCATCTTCATCCCCGCCGGCTACCTGCCCAAGGCGCTGCAGCCGCTGCAAGGCCTGCACCGCTTCATCCCGTCGTGGGTGGACACCGGCGGCGACGTCACGCTGGACAAGATCCCCAAGGGCGTGCCGGTGGGGCTGCTGTCCAACGTCATCCTGCCGTCCGAGACCGACACCAACCTGAACGAAGGCCAGCGCCTGGAGAACATCGGCGCCCTCGCGCTCGAACTGCAGGCCGACCTGCTCAAGGCACCGGACGACGCCACCGACGACCAGCTGATGCAGACGTTCCGCAACCTCGGCCCGCGCCTGCTCAAGCTCAGCAAGTGCCCCGACCTGGTCGTCAACCGCGGCCACTACTTCGGCACCACGCAGTTCAACAAGCAGGACGGCCTCTCCGCCGACGAGAAGGCCTTCGGACATGAACCCGAGCTGACGGACGACGACCGCCACGCGCTGATCGCCTTCCTCAAGACGTTCTGACGCTTTCCAATCGCGGAATGGCAGCCGCAGCGCACGAGCAGGACTGGGACGTCGTCATCGTCGGATCGGGCGCCGGTGGCGGCACGCTCGCCGCGCGGCTGGCCGAGTGCGGCCTGCGCGTGTTCCTGCTGGAGGCCGGCGGC
>DATCRO010000471.1:0-2926 GCA_036569025.1 Burkholderiaceae bacterium | reverse complement strand
GAGGATGGCCAAGCCGAAGCGGCGTGGCAGCGCGAGCGCGAGCACGTCGGCCTCGATCCAGTGCACGTCGACGTCCGCGTGCTCGGCCTTCGCCTGCGCATGCGCGAGCATGGGCGCGGCGAGGTCGACGCCCGTCACCGACAGGCCCATCGCCGCCACGGGGATCGCCACCAGCCCGGTGCCGCAGCACAGCTCCAGCACGGGCCCGCCGAACCGCGCTGCCATGCGGCACCAGAACTCGATGCGCGCCAGCGACGGCGGCCCTTGCTCGAGGTCGTAGTTCGCGGGGTCGGTGAACTCCTCGAGGTTGTCGCGCGGGTCCATCGGCGTCCTTCGTGCGGGGCGGTGGTGGCGGCCGGCGCGCAGGCGCCTCGGCGCCGATTGTCGCTTGCGCGCCGCAGGGCGCCGCCGTTCGTGCCGGGCAAAAGGGGGCGAACCGCATAATCGGCCTTCCGACGGCACCGCCATGTCCATGCCCCTGCCACCCGCCGCCCCGCCTCGCGCCCTGGATCCCCCGGCGCGCGGGCCGGGTGCCGACGGCTGGCTCGCCCGCCTCGTGTTCGGCGACGTCCCCGAGCGCCGCGGCCCGCTCGCGCTGACGCTGCTGGCCGTGCTGGTCTATGCGCTGTTCGGGCTGGTGACCGGCTGGCAGGTGGTCCTCGGGCTGATGGCGTTCGGCGACTGGGTCGCGTGGACGGCGATCAGCCTGAGCGGCATCTTCGGCTTCTACCTGCTGATCCGCCTGGGCATCAGCGCGCGCCTGGGCGGCGAGCCCTCGTTGACGCTGGCGCAGACCGCGTTCGGCACCGCGTCCACCGTGTTCGGCTACGCCATCGACCCGCCGCTGCGCGGGGCCGTCATCGCCATCATGATGCTGAACCTGGTGTGGGGCATGTTCGTGCTGAAGCAGCGGCAGGCGCAGGGGCTGTGCGCGTACGCGCTGGCGCTGCTCGGGACGACGATGGTGTGGAAGTCGACGACGCAGCCGGCGCTGTTCCCGCCGCACATCGAGGCGCTTCATTTCGCGTTCGCCGCGATCCTGCTCACGGCCACGTCGGTGCTGTCGATCCGCATGGGCGAGCTGCGCATGCGGCTGGCGGCGCGCAAGGTGGAACTGCAGGACGCGCTCGGGACGATCCGCGCGCTGGCCCAGGTCGACGAGCTGACGCGGCTGTCCAACCGCCGCCACGTCTTCGAGCTGCTCAAGGCCGAACAGGCGCGCGGCGTGCGTTCGTCCGAGCCGTTGAGCGTCGTGCTGATCGACCTGGACCATTTCAAGTCCGTCAACGACCGCCATGGCCACGCGGTGGGCGACGCGGTGCTGCGCGGCTTCGCGCAGGCGCTGCGCGAGGGCCTGCGCGAGAGCGACGGCGCCGGACGCTGGGGCGGCGAGGAGTTCCTGCTGGTGCTGCCCCGCATGACCGCGGGCGATGCGGCCGCGCTGGTCGACCGGCTGCGCGGCGTGATGACCGGGCGCCTGCTCGATCCGACGGTGCCCGAGCTGCGCGTGAGCTTCTCGGCCGGCATCTCGGAGTGTGGCGGCGGCGAGGTGGCGCAGGACGCCATCGCGCGCGCCGACAACGCCCTCTACGACGCCAAGCGCGCGGGCCGCGGCCGCACGGTGGTGCACGGCCGCGGCTAGCTAGCTGGCTGGCGGGCTGTCAGGCCCGCCCGCGCGTGGCGGTCAGATCCGCGGTTCGCCGTCGCCGTTGACCAGGATGGTCGGGCCGGGCGCCTGCGTCGTCTGCACGTGGTGGCGCACGCCGTGGTACCAGTACGAGATGTCGTAGTGGTCGGGCGCCTGCGCGGGCACGCTGGTGCAGCGCGTGACCTGCTGCGGCTGTTCGGCGCCGCGGGCGATCTGCGAGCCGATCACCGCGCCGGCGATGGTGCCGCCCGCGGTGGTGGCCGTGCGGTTGCCGTTGTCGCCGATCTGGTGGCCCAGGATGCCGCCGATCAGGCCGCCGACGATCGCGCCGCCCGTGCGCGCGTTCGCGGGCGCGGCCGACTGCTCGACCCAGCACTGCTGCTGCGGCGCCGCATAGACGGCGTGCACCGACTCGATCGGGACCTGCTCGACGTACTCCTGCGGGCGTCGGCGCCAGTCGTAGGCCGGCAGCGGCTGCGGCGCGTAGCGGCTCTCGTCGAAGTTGTCCTCGTGGTGGACGCGGCGCACCGACGAGATCATGTCGTTCAGGCCGGTGGCGCGCAGGTCGGGATAGCGGCCCGGGCGCAGGATCATGCAGCGGCCGCCGAAGTCGGCGTGCTCGCACACTTCCCAGCGATGCTCGAACACGATGACCGACGAGGCGCGGTCGTTGAATCCGTACTGCTGGAAGTTGTCGATCTCGCTGGACGTGCCGAGGCCGCGGCCATGGAAGCCCGGATGCTCGTAGAACACGATGTCACCGGCGGGCGGCGGCGGCATCACGGGTTGCGGCGGGGGCGGCGGCGGTTCCCGGCGCGCCGGACGCGCCGACGACAGCAGGTCGCCCAGGCCCACGGCCGCGAGGTCCGGGTACTGGCCCGGCACGAGGATGGCGCAGCGGTTGCGGAACCCGACGTCCTGGCACACCTCCCACGGTTCGTCCTCGACGATGACCGAGGACGCGCGGTCGTTGAAGTTGAAGTCGCGGAAGTCGGGCGCGGGCTGCACCAGCGTGACGCGCTTGCCGTGGAAGCCGTCGTGGCTGAACAGCGTGATGGCCGCGCAGGCGTGGCCGGCGGCGACGATGGCGGCCAGGGCGAGCGCGCGGGGCAGGATGGATTTCATGGGACTCCTCGTTTGGATCGTGGATTGTCGACGCACTTGCAGGTGCGGACCTCCCCTGTCCAACGCACGAGGCGCTCCGGCGCATGACACGCCGACCGTAACTTGACGTTTCGGCAACAAACGACTCCCGATCCCCGGCCCGCCCGCCCATGC
>DATCRO010000470.1:0-3947 GCA_036569025.1 Burkholderiaceae bacterium | reverse complement strand
CGGTGCACCAGGTGCATCCCCTGGCCGAGGCCGGCACGCGCGACGCGCTGCACCAGGAGGCGCGCCGCCGCGGCATCGTGCTGGGCGACGAGGTGCTGGACTACATCCTGGCCCGCTTCTCGCGCGACCTCAAGAGCCTGATGCAGCTGCTGCACCGCCTCGACGGCTTCGCGCTGGCCGAGAAGCGGGCCGTCACCGTGCCGCTGCTCAAGCGCATGCTCAACGAAGAACAGGCCAAGCCAAGCGTCCCCCGAATGACCGCACGCAACCTCACGCTGTTCGACCTGGACGGCACGCTCATCCCCGGCGACTCCGACCATTCGTTCGGCGAATTCATGGTCGCGGTCGGCTGGGCCGACGGCGATGCCTGGCGGCGCCGCAACGACGAGTTCTACGCCACCTACGTGGCCGGCGCGCTCGACGTGCACGCCTACGTCGAGTTCGCCACCTCCGTCTGGCGCAGACGCACGGCGCAGGAGCTGGCCGACATCCACGCCCGCTTCATGCGCGAGGTCATCCAGCCGATGATCCACCCGCAGGCGCTGGCGCTGGTCCGGCAGCACCAGGACGCGGGCGACCTCGTGGCCATCGTCACGGCCACCAACGAGTTCGTCACGCGCCCGATCGCCCAGGCGTTCGGCGTGCCCGATCTCCTGGCCATCGAGCTCGAGCGCGACGCCGCGGGCGCCGTCACCGGCGCCATCCGCGGCGTGCCGACGTACCAGCACGGCAAGGTCACGCGCGTGGGCCAGTGGCTCCAGGCGCAGGGCGCCGCCTGGGACGACTTCGGCCGCGTCACCGTTTACAGTGATTCCATCAACGACCTGCCCCTCATGGAGCGGGCCACCGACCCCGTCGCGACCAACCCGTCGGCCGCGCTGGAGGCCGTGGCCACCGAGCGCGGCTGGCGATTCCTGAGGCTTTTCGAATGATCCGCAAATTCATCGACCGACTGCTGGGCAAGACGCCGGCCGCCGACGTCCTGCCCGCCGGTGTCACGCTCGGCGAGCGCGCCGAATACGGTGTCGACCAGCACAAGATCGATCCCAAGCTCGTCGCCGACCCGGCCGTGCGCGTCGTGAGGACGCTGCAGGACGCGGGCTACGAGGCCTACATCGTCGGCGGCGCCGTGCGCGACCTGCTGGTGGGCCTGCGCCCCAAGGACTTCGACGTCGCCACCAACGCGACGCCCGAGCAGGTCAAGGGCCTGTTCCGCCGCGCCTTCATCGTCGGCCGCCGCTTCCGCCTCGTGCACGTGATCTACGGCCGCGGCCGCGAGCACGAGCAGATCGAGGTCTCCACCTTCCGCGCCTACCTGGACAACGCCGTCGACTCCGCCGCCGTGCAGGGCAACGAGAAGACCTCGCGCAGCGAGCTCGATGGCAAGAGCCACGCCGTGGACGCCAGCGGCCGCGTGCTGCGCGACAACGTCTGGGGCCCGCAGATCGAGGACGCCGCGCGGCGCGACTTCACCGTCAACGCGATGTACTACGATCCGTCGACCCAGACGGTGGTCGACTACCACGGCGGCATCGCCGACTCCAAGGCCAAGCTGCTGCGCATGATCGGCGACCCCGAGACGCGCTACCGCGAGGACCCGGTGCGCATCATCCGCGTGCTGCGCTTCGCCGCGAAGATGGGCTACAGGATCGAGCCGAAGACGGAAGCGCCGATCCGCAAGATGAAGGCGCTGCTGGCCAACGTGCCGGCCTCGCGCCTGTTCGACGAGATGATCAAGCTGCTGCAGACGGGCCACTCGCTGGCCAGTCTCGAGGTGCTCAAGAAGTACGGGCTCGATCGCGACACGTTCCCCATCCTCGACGCGCACTTCCTGGGCATCTCGACCGATCCCAGGCGCGAGGCCTTCGTCAACCGCGCGCTGGCCGACACGGACCGCCGCGTCAACGAGGGCAAGCCGGTGGCGCCCAGCTTCCTGATGGCGTGCATCTTCTGGCACGAGGTGTCGCAGCGCTGGCAGGGCCTGCGCGACCAGGGCGAGGGCCTGATGCCCGCGCTGCAGCAGGCGGTGGACGCGACGTTCGACGCGCGCATCGGCGACATCTCCGGCCGCGGCAAGCTCGCCGCCGACATGCGCGAGATCTGGCTGATGCAGCCGCGCTTCGACAAGCGCACCGGCAGCTCGCCGGCCGCGATGCTGGCGCAGCCGCGCTTCCGCGCCGCGTTCGACTTCATGCGCCTGCGCGCCGACGCCGGCGAGGTGGACGAGGCGCTGGCGCAGTGGTGGGAGGACTATTCGTCGGGCGACGACCACCAGCGCCGCGACCTGGTCGAGGCCGCGCGCAAGCAGCAGCAGTCAAAGCCGCGCGAGCCCAGGGCCGCGCCGCGCGACCCGCGTCCCGTCAAGGCCGCCGCGCCGGCGCCCGCGCCGGCAAGCGCCCCCGCACCTGAAGCGCAGCGCGCACCCGCGCCCGCCCCTGTCCCGCGCGTGAGCGTCGCCAAGCAGCAGATGCTGCAGCTGGTGGCCTCGGCCCGCACGGCGCTGTCGGAGGGCGCGACCGACGTCGAGCGCGATGCGCTGCGGGCGGTGATCGCGCACCCGGACCTGCCGCTCGGCAGCCGCGAGGCCGAGGCCGCGCCGCCCACTGCCACGCAGCAGCTGGTGCGCGACGCCGTCGACCAGCTCAAGCTCGTGCTCGAAGGGCAGGGCGATGCCGCCGCCGCGCGCTCGCTGCTGGACAAGGTCGAGAAGAAGGCCAGCGTCGTGCGCCGCCGCCGGGGCGGCCGCAAGAAGGCCGCCGGCCCCGCGTTCCAGGACGACGAGGATGACGACGGCGACGCCGCCGAGTGAGTCGTCCGGCGCCTGGGCCTACGTCGGCCTGGGCGCCAACCTCGGCGACGCGCGCGCCACCCTGCGCGAGGCCCTGGACGCGCTGCGCGCACTGGCCCTGCCGGGAAGCTTCGCGGCCTCGTCGATGTGGGGCAGCGCGCCCGTCGACTCGCACGGCCCCGACTACGTCAATGCCGTCGCCCGCCTGCGCACCGCGCTCGGGCCGCACGCGCTGCTGGACGCGCTGCAGGCGATCGAGCAGCGCTTCGGCCGCGAGCGGCCTTATCGCAACGCGCCGCGCACGCTCGACCTGGACGTGCTGCTGTACGGCGTGCACGGCGACGACGGCGGCCGCGTGCTGGCCGACGACCGCCTGGTCGTGCCGCATCCGCGCGCCGCGCAGCGCGCCTTCGTCCTGGCGCCGCTGGCCGAGCTCTGGCCGCACGGCGTGATCCCGGGCGCCGGGCGGGTGGACGCGCTGCTGTTGGCGGCGTCGGCCGATCCGTCGCAACGAGTCGCAGTCCTCGAGGCCTGAACTGCGGAACTGACCCGCCGCCCTCGCCGAGAGGGGCGCCGGCCGCGCAAGATGCCGCGCCCTCCGGGTTTTCAGTGCGACCGAGGTACGAGGTTGTGTCAGAAATGTGACGGCGGCCTCGTACAATGCGCCGCACCGACGATTTCGACCCTGCCGGCGTCCGCGCGCCGCCGCCTCAAGCGGCAGGCACCGGGTCGACGTTCCCCCCGATTCCTGAAAAGCGGGCCTGACCCCGGGCCCCGTCATGCACCCAAGAGGATCCAGACCATGTGGTTCAGCAAGCTGCTGCCGCGCGAAGGCAACTTTTTCGAGCTGTTCGACCAGCATGCAGCGCACACGACCGAGGGCGCGCGCGCCTTCATGTCGATGATCCAGAACTACAACGACGTGGCGCTGCGCGAGAAGTACGCTTCGGAAGTGGACGTGGCCGAGCGCGCCGCCGACAAGGTGACGGCCGAGGTGCACCGCCTTTTGCATCGCACGTTCATCACGCCGATCGACGGCGAGCAGATCCGCAGCCTGATCAACTCGATGGACGACATCGCCGACCTGCTGCAGGACACCAGCGAGGTGCTGTCGCTGTACAACGTGACGCGCGTCAGCGAGGACGTGCTGCGCCTGTGC
>DATCRO010000469.1:0-5496 GCA_036569025.1 Burkholderiaceae bacterium | reverse complement strand
GGCGCCAGCGTCGCGATGCCGAGCGCGGCGCGCAGGCGCACGAGCGCCGTCTCGCGCAGGTGGCGGCCGGCCGGGATCGCGGGCAGGAAGTGCGGCTTGTCGACGACGACCAGGTGCTCGTCGCGATGCAGCAGCTCGAGCTCGAACGGCACGCGGGGCTCGGGCGGCGGGTCGCGCCAGTACCAGAGCAGGTCGCCCGTGGCGACGCGCGCGTCGGCCGGGAGCGGGCGGCCGCGCGCGTCGAGCACGTCGCCGCGCGCGAGCCGTCCGGGCCAGTCGGCGACCGCCGGAAAGCGCGCCTCGAGGAAGGCCAGCACGTGCGGGAAGCGCCCGTCGCCGACGCCGACGCGGCAGGCGGCGACGCCGTCGCGCAGCGCGGGCGCGAAGGGTTCGGGGCGCGGGGACGTAGGGCTCACGCGCCGCATTTTCGCAGCGGCGCGACGCGCGTCAGGCGCTCATGCTGCCCTTGCGCCGGTAGATCACCGTCACCATCGACGTCGAGGCCGACACCGGGCTCGCCGACAGGATGATCTCCGTGTCGCCGGCGGTCCAGCTCGCGTCGTACGACAGGCCCGCCGCGGGATCCATGGCCTTGCCGAGCGTCTCCTGGCCGTACTGCCTGCGCAGCTGCGCCGCGAGGTGTTCCAGCGTCTTGCGGCTGTCCGCGTTGTCGTGGTACTGCGAGTCGCTGAACATGACCTGCACGAGTCGGTCGTCGAGGAAGTAGAACTCGGCCGGCAGCGTCGCGCCGGCCACGGCGGCCGATTCGAGACGCACCCGCGCGGTGGCGCCGGTGACGAGCTTGCCGCCGCTCTCCGGTGCGCTGTCGGGCACGCTGTTCATCACCTCCGAGGGCATCATTCCCCAGTGAGCGGGCGTCCAGTCGGTGGCCGGCGGCTTGTGCGAGCAGGCGGCGAGGAGAAGGGGCAGCAGCAGGAAGCGGAGGCGCATGGCACGGCGGCGGTCGGATCGGTGTCCGCCATTGTTTCAACGCCGGGCCGCGCGGGAGATACGCCCTGGGGTTCTCCCGGCCGCGGACCGCAAGTAGTTCACGGTCCGCCCGGGCGCTTCAGCCCAGGCCGTTGCCGGACGTGCCCTGGCCGGACCTGCGGCCCGCGCCGCCGATGCGCGGGACCAGCATGCCCACCTGCCGGCGATACGCACGGTAGCGCTCGCCGAACTGCGCCACCAGGTCGCGTTCCTCGAACGCGATGCCCACCAGGATGTAGGCGCTCATCCCGAGCGAGAAGACAAGGTGGCCCGCCGTCATCAGGGGCACCGACCAGAACGCGACCAGGAACCCGAGGTACAGCGGGTGGCGCACGTGGCGGTAGAACAGCGGCGTGCGGAACTCCACCTCCGGCGCGGGGCGCCTGGCCAGGGCCGAGAAGGCCTGGCGCAGGCCGAAGAGCTCGAAGTGGTCCAGCAGGAAGGTGCTGAGCGCGACGACGGCCCAGCCGATGGCAAAGCCCGTCCACAGCAGCGCGGCGGCCGGCCCGTCGACGTGCCAGGCCACGGGCGTGGCGATCGGCGTCCAGCATGTCATCACCAGGGCCAGTACCAGGCTGCTCGCGACGACGTAGGTGCTGCGCTCGACGATGGGCGGGACGATGCTCGTCCACCATGCCTTGAAGCTGCGGCGCGCCATCACGCTGTGCTGCAGGCCGAACAGCAGCAGCAGCAGGGCGTCGGTGGCGAGCGCCGCGGGCCAGGCGGCGCCGGCGCCGCCGATGTCGACCGACTTGGGCACCAGCAGGTTGCCGCAAAAGCCGATGAACCAGAGCAGGGTGGCCGAGAACGCCAGGTAGGCGGCCAGGCCGTAGAGGATGGACAGCAGTGCGCGCATGGTGGACTCCTTGAGCAGCGGGTGGTGCCATCGTGGGCGCGGGGCGTCCCTTGGGCGTCCCTGGGCAGCGGCGCCTCGCCCGACTATAAAGACCCCCATGGCCGCCCGATCGAGACCCGACGCCCGCGACACGCCCGTGCTGGCGCTGCAGGTGCTGGGCGTCCCTTCGGCCGTGGCGCGCGGCCACGAGCTGGCGCTGTCGCTCAAGCGCGGCTTCGCGCTGCTGGCATATCTCGCGTACCACCCCGGGGCCGTGCCGCGCGAGCACCTGGCCGCGCTGCTGTGGCCGGACACCGAGGCCGCACAGGCCCGCACGCGCCTGCGCCGGCTCGCGTACACGCTCGAGGAGGCGGCCGGCGCTGCGCTGTTCGACGCCGACACCGACGCGCTGGCGCTGCTGCCGGGCGCGGTGGAGACCGACGCGCTGCGCCTGGCCCGCTTTGCGCGCCGCGCCATCGCGGCCGAGGCGCTGGCCGACCCCGCGCTGGCCGAGGCGCGCCACTGGCTGGTGCGCGCGCGCCGGCCGCTGCTCGAAGGCGTCGCGTTCGGCTCCGGGGCGTTCGACGACTGGCTGAAGTCGGCGTCGCTCGAGCACGAGCACCTCGTCGCGCGCCTGCTCGAACGCGTGATCGACGCGCTGGCGCGCCGCGGGCAATTCGCCGACGCGCTGGAGCTGGTCGAGCACCTGCTGGCGCTGGACCCGTACCGCGAACCCGGCTATGTGCTGCTGATGCAACTGCATGCCCGGCAGGGAGACGGCGCGGGCGTCGAGGCCGCGTACGCGCGCTGCGCGGACGTGCTGCGCGCCGAGTTCGGCATCCGCCCCGGGCCGCGCACGGAGGCCGCGTACCTGCGCATGACCGAGGACCTGCGGCGGCTGATGTCGCATCGCGTCGAGCGGCCGGCCGTGCGCTTCGCGGAGAGCGCCGCCGGCGCCATCGCGTACACGGTGCTCGGCGCGGGCGGGCACACGCTGGTCGTCAGCCCCGGCTTCGTGTGCCACATCGAGCTGGCGCTGGAGCATCCGCCGCTGCGCGCGTTCGTCGAGGCGCTGGCCGAACGATTCCGCGTCATCCTGTTCGACCGGCGCGGCATCGGGCTGTCCGAGCGCCTGGGCGCGACGAGCACGCCCGCCGCGCTGGCGCAGGACGTGCAGGCGATCCTCGACGACGCGCGGGTGCCGGCCGCCTGGCTGTTCGGGTCGTCCGAGGGCGGGCTGGGCGCGATGCGACTGGCCATCGACCGGCCCGAGCGCGTCAGCGGGCTGTGCCTGTTCGGCTCGCTCGCCCGCGGCGCGGCGGCCCCCGACTACCCGTGGGCGCTGCCGGCCGCCGCCTACGACGCGTGGCTCAGGCGCCTGGTCGCCGGCTGGGGCGGCCCGGTCGGCCTGGACACCTTCGCGCCCAGCGGCCAGGACGACCCCGCGCTGCGCGCCTGGTGGGCGCGCCTCGTGCGCCATGCCGCCTCGCCCGGCGGCCTCGAGACCCTCCTGCGCGGCCTGCGCGACGCCGACCTGCGCGCCGAACTCGGGCACATCCGCGTGCCCACGCTCGTGATGCACCGCCAGGGCGACCGCGCCGTGCGCTTCGACGCCGGGCGCCACCTGGCCGGCGCGATCCCGGGCGCGGCCTGGCGCCCGCTCGAGGGCATCGACCACTTCTGGTGGTGCGGCGACAGCGATGCGGTCCTGCGCGCGATCCTCGAGTTCACGGCGGCGACGTGATCCGCCGTCGGCAAGCCGTCCGCGCCACCAGCGCCGCCGTCGCACGTGCACAACGTCCGCGATGCGGTCCGTCGATGGCGGTCGCGGGCGCCCGGCCGGCTCCGCCCCGAACCCGCGCGCATCCCCCGCCAGGGGGGCGGCCACCCGTCCGTCGTGATACCGAAGGCGGTATGCTGCGGGAGCAGCACCCGACGACGATCCTGGAGAAGCGATGCAAGACGGCCCTGGCGCCCCCGACCCGAGCCCCGCGCCGGCCCCCGAGCCGCGCGAGGACGGTCGCGTGTGCCCGACCGTCGGCGGCGGCGAGCTGCGCTATCGGCAGCTGTTCGAGTCGAGCCCGCTGCCGATGTGGGTCTACGACCTCGAGACCCTGCGCTTCCTCGACGTCAACGAGGTGGCCTGCGCGCGCTACGGCTGGACGCGCGACGAGTTCCTGGCGATGACGATCCTGGACATCCGTCCCGCCGAGGACGCGCCCGCGGTGCGCGATTCGGTGCGCGACACGCCCGCCAAGGTCTTCAGTTCCGGCGTCTGGCGCCATCGCCTCAAGAACGGCGACATCATCCTGGTGGAGATCACGTCGCACGAGATGGAGTTCATGGGACGCCACACGCGCTTCGTGTGCCCCATCGACGTGACGCAGCGCGTGAACGACGCCGCGCGCCTTGCCCGGCATACCGAGGAACTCGAGGAACGCGTGCGCCAGCGCACCGCCGAACTGCTGGTGTCCAACCGCGAGCTCGCGCAGGCCACCGCGCAGGCGCAGCAGGCCTCGATCGCCAAGAGCCGCTTCCTGTCGACCGTCAGCCACGAGCTGCGCACGCCGCTGAACGCGATTCTGGGCTTCGCCCAGCTGCTCACGATCAACACCACCCAGGCGCTGTCCGTCACGCAGCAGGTCTCGTACGGCCAGCACATCGTCGACGCCGGCAAGCACCTGCTGGACCTCATCAACGAGCTGCTCGACCTGGCGGCCATCGAGGCCGGCAAGACGACGCTGGCGATCGAGCCGCTCCAGCTCGACGAGGTGCTCGCTGGCTGCACCGCGCTGATCCGGCCGATCGCCGAGCCGCACGGCATCGAGCTGCGCACGTTCACCGACCGGTCGATGCGCGTGATGAGCGACCGCACGCGCCTGAAGCAGGTGCTGATCAACCTGCTCTCGAACGCCGTCAAGTACAGCCCCGAGCACGCGGTCGTCGACATCGCCTGCCAGCGCCTGGGCGACAACGTGCGGCTGTCGGTCATCGACCACGGCGCCGGCATGACGCCCGAGCAGGTGGACGCGCTCTACCAGCCGTTCAACCGCCTGGGCCGCGAAGCGGGCACCACGCAGGGCAGCGGCATCGGCCTGGTGGTCACCAAGGGGCTCGTCGAGCTGATGGGCGGGCGCATCGGCGTGGACAGCGTCCAGGGCGTGGGCAGCACGTTCTGGATCGAGCTGCCGGCGGAGCCCGAGCTGCCGGCGAGCGTCCCCGCGCTCGCGGCCGCCGCGCCGTCGCGGTCGACCAGCAGCGCCGCGATCTCGCCCGAGGTCACCGTCCTGTGCGTCGATGACGACCTGGCGAACCTGCGCCTGATCGAGAGCGTTCTCGCCACGCGCCCCGGCGTGCAGGTGCTCACCGCCACCAACGGCCGCGTCGGCGTCGAGCTCGCGCGGCGCCACCTGCCCACCGTGATCGTGATGGACAACAACATGCCCGAGATGACGGGGCGCGAGGCGCGCGAGCTGCTGCGCGCCGACCCGTCGACGGCGGCGATCCCGATCATCGCGCTGAGCGGCAACGTCGCGGGCGCGGCCGGCGCCGCCACCGGCGTCGAAGGCGTCTTCCGGGCGATCCCCAAGCCGTTCGAGGTCGACCCGGTGCTCGAGGCGATCGACGCGGCGATCGCCGCCGCGCGGCGTAGGGCGGGTTAGCCGCACGCG
>DATCRO010000468.1:0-2321 GCA_036569025.1 Burkholderiaceae bacterium | reverse complement strand
GCCTTCACGGCCAGGTGGCGGTTCTCGAAGATGCTGCGCAGGTACCACTGCGCGTCGAAGCTGGCCGTCGACGCGAAGCCCGGCACGGTCGCCGCCTCGGCCGGCGCGCGGCGGCGCACGAAGAAGCCCGAATGCGGCCGCGAGACCAGGTAGCCCTGCGCGACCAGCCGGTCGTACGCCTCGACCACGGTGAACACGCTGACCCGGTGCGTCCTCGCGAAATGCCGGATCGACGGGATCTTCGCGCCCGTGCGCAGGCTGCCGTCGACGATCAGCCGGCGCAGGCCGTCGACGATCTGCGTGACCAGCGGCGTGGGGGAGTCGGGTTGCAGGGTGAACATGCCGCGTCCGGGTGTCAGGTCTTGGGTGCCAGGTCTTGCCTGGCAAGAACGGGCGATCCGCGTGTTGCCAGGCAAGACCTGGCACCGCCTGGGGCAGTCTGGTCTTGAACGTTGCGGTGTCAAGTTGCGGTGTCAGGTCTTGAAACGTGCAGTGCACGATTCAAGACCTGACACCGCTGTACAGGTAGCGCGACCTGTACAGCCAATGGGTGTTTCACCGCAACTGTACATGGCTGTACCGGGTCGCCGGAACTAAAGTCATCGCATCCGGTCTGGCGGGTTGCGCCCGATCGTCCCCGTTCAAGCAATGCGCTCCCGCGAGCGCCGGAGTCCCCTCATGCAACGTGAAGCCCACCTGAATAACGCCGCCCTGATGGCTCGCCGCCGCGCCGCCCTGCCCTCGGGCCTCGGCCAGAGCTACGACATCGTGGCCGACCGCGCCGAGAACGCGGAGGTCTGGGACGTCGAGGGCAAGCGCTACATCGACTTCGCCGGCGGCATCGCCGTCCTCAACACCGGCCACCGCCACCCGAAGATCGTCGAGGCCGTCAAGGCGCAGCTGGACAAGGTGCACCACACCTGCTTCCAGGTGCTGGCCTACGAGCCCTACATCGATCTGGCCGAACGCCTGATCGCCAAGGCCCCCGGCGACTTCGCCAAGAAGGCCTTCTTCCTGACCACCGGCGCAGAGGCCGTCGAGAACGCCGTCAAGATCGCGCGCTCCGCCACCAAGCGCTCGGCCGTCATCGCCTTCGGCGGCGGCTTCCACGGCCGCACGCTGCTGGGCATGGCGCTCACCGGCAAGGTCGCGCCCTACAAGGCCGGCTTCGGCCCGTTCCCGGCCGAGGTCTACCACGCCAAGTACCCGAACGCGCTGCACGGCATCTCCGAAGCCGACGCGCTCGCCTCGATCGAAGGCATCTTCAAGTACGACGTCGAGCCCGAGCGCGTGGCCGCGATCATCATCGAGCCGGTGCAGGGCGAAGGCGGCTTCTACGCCATCTCGCCGTCGTTCGCGCAGGCGCTGCGCGCGCTGTGCGACAAGCACGGCATCGTCTTCATCGCCGACGAGGTGCAGACCGGCGCGGGCCGCACCGGCACCTGGCTGGCGTGCGAGCAGTGGGGCGTCGCGCCCGACATGATCACGATGGCCAAGTCCATGGCCGGCGGCTTTCCCATCTCCGCCGTCATCGGCAAGGCCTCGCTGATGGACGCCCCCGGCCCCGGCGGCCTGGGCGGCACTTACGCCGGCTCGCCGCTGGCCTGTGCCGCCGCGCTGGCGGTGCTGGACGTGTTCGAGGAAGAAAAGCTGCTCGAGCGCTCCAAGGCGATCGGCGAGCGCCTCGTCGCCGGCCTGAAGAAGCTGGCCGGCCAGCACAAGGCGATCCAGGACGTGCGCGGCCTGGGCGCCATGGTGGCCATCGAGCTGTTCAAGGACGGCGACCTGTCCAAACCCGACGCCGACCTCACCAAGCGCCTGTGCGCCGAGGCAGCCAGGCGCGGCCTGATCCTGCTGTCGTGCGGCTCGTACGCCAACGTCGTGCGCGTGCTGGTGCCGCTGACCGCCAGCGACGCGCTGATCGACGAGGGCCTGGGCCTCATGGCCGACAGCTTCAAGGCCGTCGCGTAAGGGCCGGGCGCCCGTCACGAGCGAGCGCCGACATCCCTCGAAGAGCCGCCATTCGATGCACTGATCCGGTGCCATCGAGGCGGCTTTTTTCCTTTCGTTGCACACCCCAGGCAAACCCCGGCGGCGCCGCCGCGGGCGCCCGGCTTGCAGCGGGTAGAGTTGACATCATCACCGGCCATCCGAGGGCGTCGCGCCCGGCCGCAGGAGCATTTCCATGGACATGAAGACTTCCCCCATCGCCACGCTCAACGACGCGGGCCTGCTGAAGACGGACGCGCTGATCGGCGGCGAATGGGTCTCCGGCGCCGCGCGCTTCGACGTCACCGACCCCGCCACCGGCCTGAAGCTGG
>DATCRO010000467.1:0-2805 GCA_036569025.1 Burkholderiaceae bacterium | reverse complement strand
GCTGGAGAAGGCGCAGTCGCTCGGCGTGGCCATCCTCGACGAGGCGGGCCTGCAGGCGCTGCTCGCGGCGCCTCCCGACGCGATCGACGCGGCGCGGGAATGAGCGGTGCGGCCGCCGGATGACGATCGGGGCCCGGCATCGTGGCTGTTCGACCGCAGGGCGTGGGGAAGTCGTGACAGATGTCGGCGGACGATCTCCGCCGTGCGATCCGCACGCCCCGAGCGGCATGATTGGCGGTAGATTCCAGGGAGCCCCTCGAAGAAGGCGCAGTCCGGCCCGGCCGGATCGCGCCGCCCGGCGGGTCGATGCCGCGCCGAGCCGCCGGGTCGATCGTCGCCATCAAGGTCTGGTGTCATGAAGGACGATCTGCGCGATCTCGAGACTCGTTGGGAGCTCGCCATTCGCACGGCCGGTTTCGGCGTCTGGGATCTCGATCCCGTCGCACAGACCGTGCACTACCCGCCCCAGTGGAAGGCGATGCTGGGCTACAACGACCGCGACGAGCGCGACAGCACCGCGACGTGGCGGGCGCGCGTGCATCCGGACGACCTCGCGCCGATGCTGCAGGCCCTCGGTGACCACCTCGAAGGGCGCAGCCCGGCCTACGAGATGGAGTTCCGCCTGCGCGCGGCCGACGGGCAGTACCGCGTCGTGCTGTCGCGCGGCCGCGTGGTGGCCCGCGATGCGTCGGGACGCGCGCTGCGCGTCGTGGGCACGCTCACCGACCTGACCGACCGCCGCGAGGCCGAGCGCCGCCGCCTGGATCTCGATCGCGCCGAGGCGGCCAGCCGGGCCAAGCTGACGGTGCTGGGACACGTCAGCCATGACCTGCGCACGCCGCTCAACGCGGTGCTCGGCTTCGCGCAGCTGCTGCGGCCGGACCTGGACGCCCCCGGGATGGAGCGCCAGCGCGAATACCTGGCCGGCATCGAACGCGCGGGCTGGGAACTGCTGGAGCACATCGAGCGCATGCTGCAGGTCTGCGAGCGCGACGCCTGACCTTTCCCGCGGCCAAGGCCGCCGCCCGGGTGTGCGCCGGGAGACAATCCGGGCCTCAGCAGATCGAACGGAGCCCGCCGTGCACGCGCTTGTCTTCCATGAATTCGGCGGTGCCGATGTCCTCCGCCACGAACAGCGGCCCGACCCGGTGCCCGGCCCCGCGCAGGCGCTCGTGCGCATGCGCGCGATCGGCCTGAACTTCGCCGACGTCTATCGCCGCAAGGGCAACTACCACCTGGCGGGGACGCCGCCGTGGATCCTCGGCTACGAAGGCGCGGGCGAGGTGGTGTCGGCGCCGGCAGGCTCGGGCCTGCGCGCCGGCCAGCGCGTGGGCTTCGCCGACAGCCCGTTCTCGAACGCGGAGCTGTGCGCGGTCGACGTCGATCGCCTGATCCCGCTGCCCGACGACATCGCCTTCGAGACGGCCGCGGCCAGCCTGCTGCAAGGGCTGACCGCGCAGTACCTGTGCCGCGACAGCGTCCGCGTGCGCGCCGGCGACTGGACCGTCGTGCACGCCGCGGCGGGCGGGGTGGGGCTGCTCCTGACGCAGATCCTGCGCCACCTGGGCGCCCGCGTCATCGGCATCGCGTCGACCAAGGACAAGCGCCAGGCCGTGCGCGAGGCCGGCGCCGAGCACGTGATCCCGACCGAGGACTGGCTGGCCGCGGTGCAGTCGCTCACGGGCGGCCGTGGCGCGGACGTGGTGTACGACTCCGTGGGCGCGACGCTGCGCGGGAGCCTGGACGCCGCCCGCGTCGGCGGCACCGTCGTCTTCTACGGCATGGCCGCCGGCGACCCGGCGCCCCTCGAGCTGGCGGTGCGCCGCCGCGCCCTCGCGCAGCGGATGCGTCGCCGACACGCGCACCTTCACCACGCCCGACGCGATCCACCCGAACAGCTCCGCGGCGCGGGTGCGCCGCTCCTGCGCGGTCGTGAGCACGTTCCACAGGTCGCCGCCGACCAATGCCAGCGAGCGATCCATCAACAGGCGCGGATCCACCGGCGCCGGGTCGCCGGCGGCCATGCCGTAGAAGACGATGGTGCCGCCGGTGCGCGCGGCGTCCAGGCTGTCGCGCAGCGTCGCGCCGACGGAGTCGTACACGACGTCCGCGCCGCGGCCGCCGGTGAGCGACCTCACTTGGTCCAGCCAGCCCTCGGTCGAGACCGCGTGGTCGGCGCCGGCCTCGCGCACGGCCTGGCGCTTGTCCTCGGTGGAGGCGATGCCGATGACGCGGGCGCCCAGGTGCCGCAGGATCTGCACCAGCAGCAGCCCCACGCCGCCCGCGGCCGCGTGCACCACGGCCCAGTCGCCGGCGCGCACGGGATGGCTGTCGCGGCACAGGTACTGCGCCGTCAGGCCTTGCAGCAGGCACGCGGCCGCGGTCTCGAAGGCGATGTCGTCCGGCAGCGGGACCAGGCGGTCGACGTCGACCGCGCACAGCTCCGCGTTCGAGAACGGGCTGTCGGCGAAGCCCACGCGTTGCCCCGCCTGCAGGCCGGAGCCCGCCGGGGCCGACACCACCTCGCCCGCGCCTTCGTAGCCGAGGATCCACGGCGGTGTCCCCGCCAGGTGGTAGGTGCCCTTGCGGCGATAGACGTCCGCGAAGTTCAGGCCGATCGCGCGCATGCGCACGAGCGCCTGCGCTGGGCCGGGCACTGGGTCGGGCCGCTGCTCGTGGCGCAGGACGTCGGCGCCGCCGAATTCATGGAAGACGAGTGCGTGCACGGCGGGCTCCGTTCGATCTGCTGAGGCCCGGATTGTCTCCCGGCGCACACCCGGGCGGCGGCCTTGGCCGCGGGAAAGG
>DATCRO010000466.1:0-2376 GCA_036569025.1 Burkholderiaceae bacterium | reverse complement strand
CCCCCGAGGGGGCGGCCATGGCCTTCGGGCGGCGGGGCGGCCATGGCGATGACTCCGCGTCAATTCGAAGCCCGCTACGAGCCCGCGTGGGTCGAACTCGAGCGCGGCCTGAACGCGCTCGACGCCGGCCGCAAGCGCCGCAAGGCCGGGCCGTTCGAGACCGGCACGAACGAGGTGCCGACGGCGGCACGCGTCGCGCAGTTGTACCGCCAGTGCTGCGAGCACCTGGCGCTGGCGCGTGAACGGGCCTATCCCGTTCACCTGGTCGCGCGCCTGGAGGGGCTCACCGCGCGCGCCCACCAGCGCATCTATCGCCGCCACGACTTCGGCCTGGCCGCGTTCCGCCACCTGGTGCTGTACAAGGCCCCCGCCGCCGTGCGCGCGCTGCGCTGGCACCTGCTGGTGGCCACGCTCGTGTTCGTGCTGCCCACCATCGTCGTGGGCGTGGCCACGTGGCTGGATCCGCACTTCGTGCTGACCGTCGTCGACGCCAGGCAGGTGCACGAATTCGACGGCATGTACGGCCAGCAGGCCGGCGAGCACCTGGGCCGCACCTCGGGCGACGACTGGACGATGTTCGGCTTCTACATCATGAACAACGTCGGCATCGCGTTCCGTTGCTTCGCGGCCGGCCTGGTCCTGGGCGTCGGCAGCCTGTTCATGGTGGGCTACAACGGCCTGCTGGCCGGCGCGGTGGCGGGCTTCCTCGTGACGCGCGGGGACTCCGAGCGCTTCTTCTCGTTCGTGGTGACGCACTCGGCGTTCGAGCTCACCGCCATCGTGCTGTCCGGCGCGGCCGGCCTGAAGCTGGGCCACGCGATGCTCGCGCCCGGGCGCCTCACGCGCACGCAGGCGCTCATGCGCGCGGCGCGCGAGACCTCGCCCGTGGTGTTCTGCTTCACCATGATGCTGTTCATCGCCGCGGCGATCGAGGCCTTCTGGTCCTCGGCCGGCTGGGTGGCGCCCGGCGTGAAGTACGCGGTGGGCGCCTGCTGCTGGACGCTCGTCTTCGCCTACCTGGGCCTGCAGGGCAAGGGCCACGACGCCGCCCTGGTGGAGGCGCGCGCGCGATGAAGGCCGAACAGCTCCAGCTCGCGCTGCGCCCGCGCCCGGCCTACGAGGCCGTCGACCTGGGCGTGCGCATGGCCCAGCGCAGCGGCCGCTCGCTCGTGCGCGCGTTCCTGCCGTTCGGCCTGCTGCTGGTGGTGGCCTGCGGCGCCACGATCGAGGTCGCTTGGTGGCTGCCCTCGACGCTGCTGTGGTGGTTCAAGCCCTGGCTCGACCGCACCCTGCTGGACATCTACGCGCGCCACGCGTTCGGCGACGAGACGACGTTCGCCGACGCCTGGGAGGCGCGCCGCCACGCGCCGTGGATCCCGATGCTGGAATGGCTGACGATCTGGCGGCTGTCGTTCTGGCGCTCGTATTCGATGCCGGTGGGCCAGCTCGAGGGCCAGACCGGCTCCGCGCGGCGCCAGCGCGTCAAGGCGATCCTGCGCGCGCACCGCGGCTCGGCCACGATGATGCAGGGCACGTTCAGCTGGATCGAGTTCTTCCTGTCGTCGGGGCTGGTCGCGCTGATTCCCTGGATGACGCCCGGCCTGCATCCTTTCGGCGACATCGAGTGGCTGAGCTCCGACGCCATCGCCACCAAGCTGCTGCTGTACGCGGCCCACGCGAGCGCCGTGCTCTTCGTCGAGCCGTTCTTCGTCGCCTCGGGCTTCGCGATGTACCTCAATCGCCGCGTCGAACTCGAGGCCTGGGATGTCGAGCAGGACCTGCGCCATGCGTTCGAGCACTGAACTGATCCGCCTTGCCGTGCTGGCCGCCGCCTGCGCGGCCGGCGGCGCCCGCGCGCAGGACGCCGCGGCGCCGCCGCCCGTGGCCGAGAGCGCCGCGCCGGCGCCCGCCACCGACGGCGAACAGCGCGCCGCGCGCATCGAGAAGGCCGTCGACGAACTGCGCGCCGATCCGCTGCTGTCGGGCAAGCACATGGAGAAGCGGCCGCGCTGGATCGACGACGACGACGAGCCGAGGAAGAAGAAAAAGCTGGAGGCCGACTCGTCGCTGTTCGGGTGGCTGGCCGCGCTCGGCCGCTTCCTCAGCGACACCAGCCGCTTCCTGCTTTGGGGCGGCATCGCGGTGCTGGTGGCGATCCTGCTGGTGAGCGCGCGCCACCTGGTCAACCTGCGCGCCTTCGAGCGCCGTGCGAAGGCCGAGGCCGCCGTGAGCCACGTGCGCGACCTCGACGTGCGGCCCGAGAGCCTGCCCGACGACGTCGGCGCCGCCGCGTGGGCGCTGTGGCAGGCGGGGCGCGTGCCCGAGGCGATGTCGCTGCTGTACCGCGGTGCGCTGTCACGGCTGATCCACAAGTAC
>DATCRO010000465.1:0-4891 GCA_036569025.1 Burkholderiaceae bacterium | reverse complement strand
GTCAGCTTCGACCATCCGCCGCCCGGCTGCAGCGGATACGGCGGCGGCAGCGGCATGCGCGGACGCAGCGGGCGCTTGGGGTGCAGCGGCAGGCGCGGGTTCATCGGCCGCGCGGGTTTCATGCCGGTGGTCGGCTGCGATCCGGCCAGCCAGGCCACGGCCAGGCCGTCCTGGTCCTGGAACGTGCCGGAGTCCAGTGGTCCGAGCCAGCGCCCGCCGCGCGCGAACGCGTGGCCGCGGTCGGCGAACGCGACCCACTCGTTGTCGGTGTCGAAGACGTAGGTGCCGTCGAAGAAGGCGACGAGGCGCAGGTTGGCGTCGAACAGGGGCGTCATCTCGGAGCTCGATGCTGGGTTGGCGGAGGTGGATCCTGCGACTTCGCTTCGCTGCGCGCAGGATGACGCTGTAGTTTGGCCGACGCAGGGACTGACGGTCGAGGCCAGCCGACCCCTCGTTTGACGGGCGGCCTGGGTGCGCTGAGCCGCCATCCTGCGCGCAGTCGCAGGATCCACGCACGCGGGCGACGTTTCAATCCACCGGCGTCAGCTTGGCCACCGACAGCGCCAGCCACTTCATGCCGTGGCGGCCGAAGTTGACCTGCGCGCGCGCCTCGTCCCCGGAGCCTTCCAGCGTGACGATCACGCCCTCGCCGAACTTGGTGTGGAAGACCGACTGGCCCTGGCGCAGCTGGTGGCCGTTGCTGGACGCGGTGCGGCTGTCCTGCATCGCCTTGGGCACCGGCGGGCTGCCGGCCACGCGGCCGGCGCCGATCATCGAGCCCAGGCCCGAGCCGCGCTCCCACGCCTGCTTGTACTCGCGCGAGTAGCCCGAGCCGAAGGCCTGGTTGCGCGGCGTGAGCCAGCGCAGGTTGGCCTCGGGCAGCTCGTCGACGAAGCGGCTCTTGACGTTGTAGCGCGTCTGGCCGTGCAGCAGGCGCGTCTGGCTGAAGCTCAGGTACAGGCGCTTGCGGGCCCGCGTGATCGCCACGTACATCAGGCGGCGCTCCTCCTCGAGGCCGTCGTTCGACTGCAGCGAGTTCTCGTGCGGGAACAGGCCCTCTTCCAGCCCGGTGATGAAGACCGAATCGAACTCCAGGCCCTTGGCCGAATGGATGGTCATCAGCTGGATGGCGTCCTGGCCCGCCTGGGCCTGGTTGTCGCCGGCCTCCAGCGATGCGTGGGTCAGGAACGCGGCCAGCGGCGACATGATCTCGCCGGTCTCGGCGTCGGGCGTGGTCGGCGCGTCCAGCACGAGGCCGGGCACGTCGCGCGAGGTGTCGCGCCGGGCGAGCGACCCGGGCGACAGCTCGTCGACCGGCAGCGCCACCGCGTCGCGGCCGAAGCCCTCCTGGGTGACGAAGGCCTCGGCGGCGTTCATCAGTTCCTCCAGGTTCTCGACGCGGTCGGCGCCGTCCTTGTCGGCGCGGTAGAAGTCGATCAGGCCGGTCTCGGCCAGCATGTGCTCGATGATGTCGCGCAGCGTCATGCCGCGCGTGGCGTCCTGCATGCGCTGCACGAGGCCCGTGAACGCGGCCAGGTTCGCGCCGCCCTTGCCGGCCACGCTGCCCACGCTCTGGAACAGGCTGCGGCCGGTCTGGCGCGCCGAGTCCTGCAGCAGCTCGATGGTGCGCGCGCCGATGCCGCGCGCCGGGAAGTTGACGACGCGCAGGAAGCTGGTGTCGTCGTTCGGGTTCTCGATCAGCCGCAGGTACGACAGCGCGTGCTTGACTTCGGCGCGCTCGAAGAAGCGCAGGCCGCCGTACACGCGGTACGGGATGCCGGCGTTGAACAGCGCCGACTCGATGACGCGCGACTGCGCGTTGCTGCGATAGAGCACCGCGATCTCGGAGCGCGCCGTGCCCGCGCGGTGCAGCTGCTGCGCCTCGTCGAGGAACCACTGTGCCTCGGCGAAGTCGCTCGTCGACTCGAACACGCGCACCGGCTCGCCGGGGCCCTGGTCGGTGCGCAGGTTCTTGCCCAGGCGCTTGGAGTTGCGGTCGATCAGGTGGTTCGCCGCATCCAGGATGTTGCCGAAGCTGCGGTAGTTCTGCTCCAGCTTGATGACCTTGTCGACGCGGAACTCGCGCTCGAAGTCGGCCATGTTGCCCACCAGCGCGCCGCGGAAGCCGTAGATGCTCTGGTCGTCGTCGCCCACCGCGAACACCGCGCCGTGCGGGCCCGCGAACATCTTCAGCCAGGCGTACTGCAGGCGGTTGGTGTCCTGGAACTCGTCGACGAGGATGTGCTGGAAGCGATGGCGGTAGTGCTCGCGCAGCGCCTCGTTGTCGCGCATCAGCTCGAAGGCGCGCAGCAGCAGCTCGGCGAAGTCGACCACGCCCTCGCGGTTGCACTGGTCTTCATACGCCTGGTAGATCTCGACCATCTTCTGCGTCTGCCCGTCGTGGATCTCCACGTCCTTCGGGCGCAGGCCGTCCTCCTTCGCGCCGGCGATGAACCACGTCACCTGCTTGGGCACGAAGCGCTCCTCGTCGAGCTGCATCGCCTTGATGATGCGCTTGACGGCCGACAGCTGGTCGGACGAATCGAGGATCTGGAAGCCCTGCGGCAGGCCGGCCAGCTTCCAGTGCGCGCGCAGGAAGCGGTTGCACAGGCCGTGGAAGGTGCCGATCCACATGCCGCGCACGTTGATCGGCAGCATCGCCGACAGCCGCGCCAGCATCTCCTTGGACGCCTTGTTGGTGAAGGTGACCGCCATCAGGCCGCCGGGCGAGGCCTGGCCGGTCTGCAGCAGCCAGGCGATGCGCGTGGTGAGCACGCGCGTCTTGCCCGATCCGGCGCCGGCCAGGATGAGCGCGGGCCGCGCGGGCAGGGTCACCGCGGCCAGTTGCTCGGCGTTCAGGCCGCGGAGCAACCGGTCGGCGCCCGGGGCTTCGGGTTCGGCGTCAGAATGCTGGATATGCATCCACCCATTTTAGGTTCTGTCCTGCATCGCGGCCGGCTTGCCCTGGTCGCCGCCGGGCTGCTGGCCTCTGCGCTGGCCCTGGCCGCGCCCAAGCCGCCGCCCGGCGTGGCGCAGAACTGCCCGGCCAGGGCCACGCTGCTGGTCGAGCACTTCATCGGCGCCGACTGCCTCGATTGCTGGCAGGCGGCGCCGCCGGGCCTGGGCGCGATGCCCGTCGGCCCCAGGGAATGGAGCCTGGACTGGATCGCGCCCACCGCCGACGACGCCCCGATGGCGCCGGGCGCGCTGCCCGAGGCCGGCGAGCGCCTGGCGCGCATCAACGCGGAGCTGCCCGCGCGCATCGCCAGCGCGCCGTCGGCGTTCGACAGCGTCACGGCGTTGCCCCGCAGCGCGCCGAAACGGCGCTTCTCCGTGCACTCCAGCCTGCCGCACAACGGCTACATGGGCGTGCAGATGCATGCGACCGGCGTGTGGCCCGCGGGCAGCACCGGCTGGATCGCGCTGGTCGAGCTGATCGACCCGGGCGTGCGCGGCACGCAGATCCCGCGCCGCCTGGTGCGCGTGCTGGTGGGCCCTGTCAAGCTGCCGGCCGGCCCCGGCGCGAGGAATGCCGTCGCGCCGCTGTACGGCCTGCGCTGGCCCGAGAACGCGCACGCCGAGAACCTGGTCGCCACCGCCTGGGTGGAGGACGCCGCCGGCCGCATCACGCAGGTCGCCACCGACCGCTGCGCCGATCCGAGATAACGAAAGTCCATCATGGAAATCTTCGACTACGACAACATCCTGCTGCTGCCGCGCAAGTGCGTGGTCGACAGCCGCAGCGAGTGCGACACCTCGATGGAGTTCGGCCCGCACCGCTTCAGGCTGCCGGTGGTGCCGGCCAACATGAAGACGGTGCTCGACGAGCCGATCGCGCAGTTCCTCGCGAGCAACGGCTATTTCTACGTGATGCACCGGTTCGACCTGGACACCGTCGCCTTCGCGAGGACCATGCGCGACAAGGGCCTCGTGGTGTCGATCAGCGCGGGCGTCAAGCCCGAGGACCATGCCGTCATCGAGCGCCTCGCGTCCACGGGCGTCGGCGCCGACTACGTCACCATCGACATCGCGCACGGCCACGCCGAGAGCGTCAAGCGCATGATCGCCCACATCAAGAAGACGCTGCCGCAGGCCTTCGTGATCGCCGGCAACGTCGGCACGCCCGAGGCGGTCATCGACCTGGAGAACTGGGGCGCCGACGCCACCAAGATCGGCGTGGGCCCCGGCAAGGTCTGCATCACGCGGCTCAAGACGGGCTTCGGCACCGGCGGCTGGCAGTTGTCGGCGCTCAAGTGGTGCGCCCGCGTGGCTACCAAGCCCATCATCGCGGACGGCGGCATCCGCCACAACGGCGACATCGCCAAGAGCCTGCGCTTCGGCGCCACGATGGTGATGGTCGGCTCACTGTTCGCCGGCCACGAGGAGAGCCCGGGGCAGACGGTGGAGGTCGACGGCAAGCTCTACAAGGAGTACTACGGCAGCGCGTCCGACTTCAACAAGGGCGAGTACCGCCACGTCGAGGGCAAGCGCATCCTCGAGCCGATCAAGGGCCGGCTGCCCGACACCCTGCGCGAGATGCAGGAAGACCTCCAGAGCTCGATCTCGTACGCCGGCGGCCGCTGCGCCGCCGACATCCGCAAGGTCAACTACGTGATCCTGGGCGGCGAGAACGCGGGTGAACACCTGTTCATGTGACGCGTCCGGGCCGATACCGAGGCGGCGCGACGGCCGGCTGCGCTAGCATTCCCGGCGTCAACTCGACAGCCAAAGGGGAGGAACCGGCCATGGACGACAACAACGAGAATTCTTCGAACCGCTTCGCGCCGCCGCGCGCCCTGGTCGCCGATCCGGCGCCATCGGACAGCCTGGTGCTGGCCGAGCCCGGCACGCGGCTGCTGGCGTTCCTGATCGACTACGCGCCGGCCATCGT
>DATCRO010000464.1:0-2540 GCA_036569025.1 Burkholderiaceae bacterium | reverse complement strand
CCCTGCGGGTGCGCGAGCGCGAGGCCGTGCGGCCAGCGGGCGCCCGAACGCAGGCGCAGCGCCGCGCCCGGGCCGGGGACGGGCAGCGACCAGGGTTCGACGGCCGCGATGTCGGCCAGCGGCAGCGCGATCCGGCGCGCGCCGCGCGTGAAGACGAGTGCGCCGTCGGCGATGGAGGCATGCGCGGCGAACGCGCGCAGGACGCACCAGGCGGCGGCCTCGGGCACGAGGAACAGCCCTGTGAATGCGCGGATCTGCGCCAGCGTGTTCGACTGCAGCGCGACGTCGCCGAGCGCGACGGCGGCGATCATCCACAGCAGGCCGCCGCGCGCGAGCGCGCGCAGGGCGCCCGCGGCCACGCGCGCGGCGCGCGGCAGCAGCGCGACGTCGACCGGCAGCGCGGGGACGTCGGCGGCCGGCGCAGGCGCACCGAGGGCCGTCCAGCCGCGGCGGCGCAGCAGCGCGAGCGCGGCCAGCAACGCGAGCAAGGCCGCCGCGGCGCGGCCCACCCAGTCGCCCCATGCCACCATCAACGTGCGCGGCGGCGTGCGCACCGGCAGGTCGCCGACCGCCAGCGCCTGCGCGCCCATCCGCGTGCCGGCCAGCACGCGGCCGGTGGCGTCGATCACGGCGCTGTAGCCGTTGGTGGTCACGCGGAACTGCGGCAGGCGCGTCTCGATGCTGCGGAACGCGGCCACCGCCTCGTGCAGCGCGGCGCCCTGCGGGTGCCGGGTGAACCAGGCGTCGTTGGACATCGCCAGGATCACCTGGCCGCCCAGGCGTGCGCCGTCGATCGCAAGGGCCGGGTCGACGTCGTCCAGGCAGATCAGCGGCAGCGCCGGGATCTCGCGGCCGTCGGCCAGGCGCAGCGGCAGCAGGCGCGCGCCGCTGCCGGGCTTCCAGGTGCCGGCCCACGGCAGCCAGCGTCGCAGCGCGGGGCCGTCCAGCCACGGCGGCACGTATTCGGTCAGCGGGAACAGGCGCGTCTTGCGATAGAAGCCGAGCAGGCCGTGGTTCGGCTCGACGAAGGCCGCGGCGTTGTACTCGCCGGCGGCGTCGACGTCGTAGGTGCCGAACACGAACGGCACGCCGGCGGCGTTGACGATGGACCGGATCTCCTGGTCCAGGGCCGCGCCGGCCTCGCTCTTGGGGTGGCCGAAGGTGGTGGGATAGACCGTCTCGGACCACAGCACCGCGTCGGCGTGCTGGCGCTCGACGGCGTCGTACGACATCGCGAAGTGCGTGTCGAGCACCCGGCGCACCACGTTCGCGGCGCCGATCTCCTGGCGCAGGCGTTCGTAGTCGACGATGCTCGCTTGCACGAGCCCGACGCGCAGCGGCTTGCCGGCGGGCGCGGGCAGGCCGGCCAATGCGACGGCGCCGTAGATGGCCAGCAGCGCGGGCACCGACGCGGCGAGCGCGAGCGGGCGCAGCTGGGCGCGACGCCCTGCGTGCCGTCGGGCGAGGGCCGCCGCGACGGCCTCGTTGGCGAGCAGCAATGCGAGCGTCAGGCCGGTGGCGCCACCGAGATCGGCGGCCTGGCGCAGCAGGCGCGACGGGTACAGGCCGTGGCCCAGCGTGTCGCCGAGCAGGCGCGGCACCGCCCATTCGGTGGCGACCCAGGCCGCGGCCGCGACGATGGCCGCGCGCGCACGCCCGTGCTCGCGCGCGGCGACCCGGCGCGCGATCGCGAACGCGAGGATCTGCGGCTGGAACAGCGGCGCCGCGAGGAGCAGCAAGGCGAGCCCCGCCGGCTCGCCCCATTGCGTGAACTGGCCGATCGCGCCGCCGAACCAGCCGAACACCGCGAGCGTGTACGCGACGGTCATCGCCCAGGCGAGCAGCAGCGTGCGCGCGAGCGGGCCGGGCACGTCCAGCGCGCGCAGCCACGGCACCAGCGCCAGGAAGCCCAGCACCCAGCCGGCGCCGCCGCGGGCGTACGCGAAGGCCAGCAGCGCGCCGGCGGCGACGGCGGCCGCGTCGCGGGTGCGCGGGCGCGCGGACAGGAAGTCGGCGGAGGTGGTCATGGCGTCACTGGCCTTCGATCGGTGCGGGAACGACGATGCGGCGGATCGGCAGGCCCGGCGGCGCGAGCTCGGGTGGCACGACGCGATCCTTGGGCAGCGGGACGGGATGGCCGTCGGCCGTCGCCGGCTGGAAGTCGGGCGCGAACATCAGGATCGGCTCGATGCGCTGGCCGTCGTCGGTCGCCTGGTAGTGGCGCACGTAGCCGGGCGGCAACGCGAAGTCCTCGGGCACGGCCAGGCCCACGAGCGGCGGCCTGGTGCCGGGCGGGTTGAACGCGCCCAGGCCGGTGTGGACGCCCGCGGCGTTGAGCCGGGCGATGACGTCCTTCATCGTCGGCTTCTCGCCGTCGTTGATGTAGTCGGTGATGTCGGGCGACTGGTCGGTGCCCGGCGGGCGCACGCGGGCGATGCGCGGGGGCGCGCTCGCGGGCGCGGGCGCGTCACGCGCGGGCGTCGCGCGCCTGGGGGCCGGCGCTGACGCGTCGGGCGTCGCGGCGGCGACCTGCGCGGACG
>DATCRO010000463.1:0-3332 GCA_036569025.1 Burkholderiaceae bacterium | reverse complement strand
CCGTTCGATCTGCAGGGCCATGGATTGTCGCCCGCCGCACGGATGCACGCGACGGCCGTGCCGCTCACTCGCCCGCTGCCGCATCGATCGCGTCCGCCGGCGCCGCCAGCAGCGCCTGCAGCCAGGCCTCGTCGATGACGGCCACGCCGAGCGACTGCGCCTTCTCCAGCTTGCTGCCGGCCTCCTCGCCGGCCACGAGCCAGTTCGTCTTCTTGGACACCGAGCCGCTGACCTTGCCGCCGGCGGCCTCGATCAGGTCCTTGGCCTCGTCACGGCTGAGGGTGGGCAGCGTGCCCGTGATCACCAGCGTCTTGCCCAGCAGCGGGCGGTGCGCGTCGCTGGCGGTGCCCTCGATGGCGGGCCAGTGCAGGCCCGCCGCGCGTAGCTGCTCCACGATCTCGCGGTGGTGCGGCTGATCGAAGAACGCGCGCACGCTGCTGGCGACGATGGGGCCGACGTCGGGCACCTCCAGCAACTGCTCGACGCTCGCGTCCATCAGCTTATCGATGTCCCCGAAGTGGCGCGCCAGGTCCTTGGCCGTCGTCTCGCCGACATGGCGGATGCCCAGCCCGAACAGGAAGCGCGGCAGCGTGGTGGACTTGCTCTTCTCGATCGCTTGGACCAGGTTCTGCGCGCTCTTGTCGCCCATGCGCTCGAGCGCCACGAGCTTGGCAAAGCCCAGCTTGTAGAGCTCGGGCAGCGTGCGCACGATGCCGGCGTCGACCAGCTGCTCGACCAGCTCATCGCCCAGGCCTTCGATCTCGACCGCGCGCCGTCCGGCGAAGTGCAGCATCGCCTGCTTGACCTGCGCCGGGCACGTGACGCCGCCCGTGCAGCGCCAGGCGACCTCGCCCTCGCGCCGCTCGATGGGGCTCGCGCACACCGGGCACTTGCCGCCGACGTGCGCGAACATGTCGAACGGCGCGAGCGCGGCGACCTCGGGCGGGCGCTTTTCCAGGATGGGGCCGACGACCTGCGGGATGACGTCGCCGGCGCGCCGCACGATCACGGTGTCGCCGATGCGGATGTCCTTGCGGCGGATCTCGTCCTCGTTGTGCAGCGTGGCGTTGCTGACGGTCGTGCCGCCGACGAACACCGGCTGCAGCCGCGCCACCGGGGTGAGCGTGCCGATGCGGCCGACCTGCACGTCGATGTCCAGCAGCGTGGTCATCTGCTCCTGCGCCGGGTACTTGTGCGCGACCGCCCAGCGCGGCTCGCGGCTGACGAAGCCCAGCCGGGCCTGCAGCTCGCGCGAGTCGACCTTGTAGACGACGCCGTCGATGTCGAACGGCAGCTGGTCGCGCTCGGCGGCGATCTTCCGGTGGAAGGCCACGAGGCCCGCGGCGCCCTCGCTGACGATGCGCTGCCTGGCCACCGGCAGTCCCATCGCCGCCAGCGCATCGAGCAACCCGGAATGCGTGGGCGGCACCATCCAGCCCCGGACGTCGCCCAGGCCGTACGCGAAGAAGCTCAGCGGCCGCTTGCGCGACTGCGCCGAATCGAGCTGGCGCACCGCGCCGGCCGCGGCGTTGCGCGGGTTGACGACGGTCTTCTCGTTCTTCGCGCCGGCGGCGATCAGCGCGCGCTGGCGCTCGTTGTAGGCCTCGAAGTCGTCGCGCCGCATGTAGGCCTCGCCGCGCACCTCGAGCACCGGCGCATCGACGCCGCGCAGGCGCAGCGGGATCTGCTTGATGCCGCGGATGTTGGACGTGACGTCCTCGCCCACCTCGCCGTCGCCGCGCGTGGCGGCCTGCACCAGCACGCCGTGCTCGTAGCGCAGGTTGATGGCCAGGCCGTCGAACTTGAGCTCCGCGGAATAGGCCACCGGCGGATCGGCGTCGGTGAGCTTGAGCTCGCGGCGCACGCGCGCGTCGAACGCCTCGGCGCCGCCGGCGGTGGTGTCGGTCTCGGTGCGGATGCTGAGCATGGGCACGGCGTGGCGCACGGGCTCGAAGCCTTCGAGCACCTGGCCGATGACGCGCTGCGTCGGCGAATCGGGCCGCGCCAGTTCGGGATGCTGCTGCTCGATCGCCTGGAGCTCCTGGAACAGCCGGTCGTATTCGGCGTCGGGGATGGTGGGCTCGTCCAGCACGTAGTAGCGGTACGCGTGCTCGTGCAGGATCTCGTGCAGCTCGTCGGCGCGCTTGCGGGCGGTGTCGGGGGTCGTCGCGGTCATCGCGTGAGTGTAGGCGCGCCGGGCGGCGGACGCCTTGCGCGAGAATGGCCTGCTCGCGATCGGCGATCCGCGATCGAACGGGCGGTTCGGCGTGCTGAAGAACACGGCTTTGGGGACGTGCATCGAGTCGCCAGGCAAGGGATGGAGGAGCATGACCCTGCGAATATCCGGCACCACGGCCATCAAGGCGGCGGCTTGCGTGCTCTCGCTGCACGTGTGCGTGCCGGCCCACGGCCAGGCCTCGCAAGCCGCGTCGGCGCCCGCATCGGCATCCGGCGAGGGGACCCAGGGCAGGAAGACGTGCCGTCCGACCTATCCGGAAGCGGCAAAACGCGCCAGGGCCGAGGGCACGACCGTCGTGCAACTGACCGTCGCGGCGGATGGCGCGGCGACGAAGGTCGTGGTCGCCAGGAGCGCCGGCCCCACCCCCGAGCACAAGATGCTCGACCAGGCCGCGGTCGAGGCACTCCGGGCTTGCCCGTTCAAGCCTGCGGCCGATGCGACCGGCAAGCCCGTGGAGGCGACCGTCAAGGTCGACTATGTGTGGTTGCTCGACCCGCCGGGTGCGGCGGCGTCCGGCGCTCGACGCTGATGCAAGGGCCTGGCGCCGCGACGATGGCGGCCGACCATGTCACGGCGCCCGCCATCGGAGCCGCGGATCAATCGTTCTCGATGCAGCCCCGTCGCGTCGTCTCGAACAGGCTGCGGTAGCGCGCCTCGCTGTCGCACAGGGCCGTCCGGGCGCGGGCGCGTTCCATGAAGTCGGCGGCGAGCCGCACCAGGACGTCGAAGAAGCGATAGCTTTCGGCGCTCGGTGCGTGCGCGTGGTTCCAGTGGGTGGACATCATGCCGACGATGTGTCCGCTGCTGGCGACCAGCGGCGTCGATTGCACCGACATGATTCCGGATTTGCGGTAGGCCGCGATATCGTGGGCATCCGCATCGAATTGATCCATGTCCGGCACGACGACGCGTTTGCGCGCGGTCAGCGCGCGTCCGCAGGAAGTGCCGACATCGGCATCGACATAGGCCCAGTACGCAGCCGATTCCGGGTGAAAGCCGGTATGCGCAAGCAGTTTCAGCCGCGAATCGGCCGCATCCAGTTCCTGGATGCTCGCGGCATCCGAACGCATGAGCGTGCGCGCCACCTCCACGA
>DATCRO010000462.1:0-10396 GCA_036569025.1 Burkholderiaceae bacterium | reverse complement strand
CGTACAGGTCGCGCTCGTCACGGTACTCGCCGTCCACCATCGGCCAGAGCACCCGTTGCGCGAGGCGGCTGTGCAGGTTCAGGCGCATCGCGTGTTCCACGTTCTCGTCGACCATCACGCCGCCGCGGCCGGCCTCGATGCCCTGGGTGGTGCCCAGGATGCGCGCGCACTCCTCGGCGAGCAGCTGTTCGCTGCCGTTGGCGCAGGTGACGAAAAGGAAATCGGTGGTCATGGCAGTGCACCCTTCGGCACGTCGGGGAACGCCCGCTCCTCGCGGACGCGTGGGAGAAAGGTCAGACCGTGCGGCGCAGGTTCGCCGGCGCGATCTTCAGGGCTTCACGATACTTGGCGACGGTGCGCCGCGCGACCTGGATGCCCTGGCCCTCGAGCATCTCGGCGAGCTGGCTGTCGGACAGCGGCTTGGCGGGGCTCTCGGCGGCCACCAGCTGCTTGATGAGCGCGCGCACCGCGGTCGACGACGCGTTGCCGCCGGCGTCCGTGTTCAGCGACGAGCCGAAGAAGTACTTCAGCTCGTAGGTGCCGAACGGCGTGGCCATGTACTTGGCGGTGGTCACGCGCGAGATCGTGGATTCGTGCAGACCCAGTTCATCGGCGATCTCGCGCAGCACCAGCGGCTTCATCGCGATGGCGCCGTGCGAGAAGAAGTTCTTCTGCCGCTCGATGATGGCCTGCGACACGCGCAGGATGGTGTCGAAGCGCTGCTGGATGTTGCGGATGAACCAGCGCGCCTCCTGCAGCCGCGCCGACAGCTGGCTGCCGCTGCCCTTCTGCGACTTGATGGCCTGCGCGTAAAGGTCGTTGACGCGCAGCTTGGGCATCACGTCCGGGTTGAGCACGGCCTTCCACTGGCGCGCCACCTTCATCACGATGACGTCGGGCACGATCACCTGTTCCTCGGCGCGCGTGAAAGGGCGACCGGGCTTGGGCTCCAGGCCGACGATCAGTCCCTGCGCGGCGCGCACCGTGGGCTCGTCCACCTCGATCAGCTGGGCGATCTTCTTGAAGTCGCGCTTGGCCAGCAGGGCCAGGTGCTCGGTGCAGATCTTGAGCGCGGCCAGCAGCGTGACCGCGGTGGCCTTGGCCGGCGTCTTCTGGCGCAGCTGCAGGCACAGGCATTCGCCGAGCGAACGCGCGCCGACGCCGGTGGGCTCCATGCTCTGCAGGAAGTTCAGGCCGCACTGCAGGCGGTCCATCAGCTCCTCGCGCTCTTCCTCGCCCTGGACGCCCAGCACCTCGGCGAGGCGCTCGGCGATCTCCTCGAGCGTGTCGGCGAGGTAGCCGTCCTCGTTGAGCGACTCGATGAGCACGTGCACCGCCGCGGCGTCCTCGGGCGACAGGCGCAGGCTGCTCAGCTGCGTGCGCAGGTGGTCCTCGAGCGTGACGCCGGCGTTGGCGCGGTTCTGGCGCTCGAAGTCGTCGTCGTCGCTGCCGGACTGGCCGCTGGTCGACGACGGCAACTCGCGGATGCCGTCGAAGTCGTCGCGCTCAGTGCCGTTCTCCCAGTCGTCGCGCTCGGTGGTGCCGAAGTCGGCGGCGTCGACGCCGGCGGGCTCGTCGCCGCCTTCGCCGCCGGCGCGGCTGTCGGCCTCGGCGTCGGACGCGGCCTTGACCGTGTCGCCGCTGCCGGCCGACGCGCTGGCGTCGGGCGCGTCGAACGGCAGCTCGGGCGCGGACGCATCCTCCTCGGGCTCGAGGAAGGGGTTCTGCTCCATCATCTGCTCGATCTCCTGGTGCAGTTCCAGGGTCGAGAGCTGCAGCAGCCGGATGGACTGCTGCAGCTGCGGCGTCAGCGCCAGGTGTTGCGACAGGCGGACCTGCAGCGAGGCTTTCATGATCGAGATCCTGGAAGCCCGCCTTACATGCGGAAGTGTTCGCCGAGGTACACGCGCCGCACGTCGGGGTTCTCGACGATCTCCGCCGGGGTGCCCTCGGCCAGCACGCGGCCCTCGCTGATGATGTAGGCGCGGTCGCAGATGCCCAGCGTCTCGCGCACGTTGTGGTCGGTGATCAGCACGCCGATGCCGCGCGCCTTCAGGAAGCCGATGATGCGCTGGATCTCGATGACGGCGATCGGGTCGACGCCGGCGAACGGTTCGTCCAGGAGGATGAAGCGCGGCTGCGTCGCCAGGGCGCGCGCGATCTCGACGCGGCGGCGTTCGCCGCCGGACAGCGCCGGCGCCGGCGAGTCGCGCAGGTGCGTCAGGCTCAGGTCGTTGAGCAGGCCGTCCAGGCGCTTGTCGATGTCGGCCGGCTTGAGCGCCTTGCCGTTCTCGTCGTACTGCAGCTCCAGCACGGCGCGGATGTTCTCGTCGACCGTCAGCTTGCGGAAGATGGACGCTTCCTGCGGCAGGTAGCTCAGGCCCAGTCGTGAACGCTGGTGGATGGGCTTGGCCGAGATGGGCTGGCCGTCGATGCGGATGTCGCCCGCGTCGGCGCGCACCAGGCCCACGACCATGTAGAACGTCGTCGTCTTGCCGGCGCCGTTGGGCCCGAGCAGGCCCACCACCTCGCCGGCATTGACCGCCAGGTGCACTTCCTTGACGACCAGGCGCGCGCCGTAGGACTTGCGCAGGCCCGCGGCCTCGAGCCGGCTCTGCGACGCGGCGCCGGCGGCCGGGGCATGCACCGGCTGCGAGCCGACGGGCGGCGGCGTCACCGGCGTGGCCGATGGCGAGACCGCGGTGCCAGGCTTGACCTGCGCCGTGCTGGGGGATTCGTCGGTCATTTGCCCGATCCCGATGCCGGCGTCGGCAGCTCCAGCGGCTTGGGCGGCGGCGCGGAGCTCGGTGCCTTGGGCGTGAAGACGACCGTGGTGCGCCCGCCGGCGCTGCTGGCGGCCGCGCCCTCGGAGCCGCCGGATCCCAGCTTGACCGTGTCGGTGGCGGTGTCGTACGTGATCAGCGCGGCGCTCGCCTGGTCGGTGACGACCGTGCCCTTGAGCATGCGCAGGTGGGCGGCGCCGACGAAGCGGACGCGGTTGGCGGCGCTGTCGTACTCGATGCGCTGGGCGTCGCCCTCGCTGTATTCATCCACGCCGTCGCGCTTCTGGCGGAAGGTGGCCGGCTTGCTCGCCGAGCCGAAGGCGTAGCCCAGGCGCTGCCCGTCCGGATCCTCGCTGACCTCGACGCGGTCGGCATGGATTTCCAGCGTGCCCTGCGTGATGACGACGTCGCCGGTGAAGACGGCGCTGTGCTTCTTCAGGTCGACCACGTCGGGCGCCTGTCCGGCGCTGGTGACGCTCATCGGCTTGCCGCGGTCGGCCTTCTCGGCGTGCGCGCCGGCGCACAGCGTGGCGAGGGCGGCAGCCGCCAGCGCGAGCGCGGTGCGCGACCCGGCGACGCCCGGACGGCGGGCGGCTTCGGTCGGGAAAGGAGTTGTAAGCGGACGCATCGTGATCGGCACGGAAATTGCAGACCATTCTAGCCCGCGCGCCTCGCCGGTGGGCACTTCGACGCCCCTTCCTGAGCCGGGTTGTTCGAGGTGTCGGCCCCGCCCAACGCTGCGGCGGCGCGGGTCAGCGATGTTGGCGCACGCGGTCGATCAGCCAGTCGGTCGTGACCAGCACGCTGGCATGTCCGAGGGCCGGCTGGGCCACCGCGATGAAGCGGCCGGCCACCGCCATCTCCGGCATGTACTCGATGCCGTAGGCGTCTTCCAGCTGGTTGGCTTCCTTGCACTTGACGTCCGTGCCGAAGCCGCGCCACGCGCTCTCGACCTTGGCCGTGTCCAGCCCGTTCTCCTTGGCGAAGACCAGCATGTCGTCGAGCGAGTCGATGGGCTTCTTCTGCACGTGGAAGCGCGCGAAGGTCCTGGCGTGCATCTGTTCGACGAGCCCGAGCGCCTCCCATGTGTAGAAGATGCGCTGGTGGACCTGCTTGCGCGTGTCGAAGCCCACCGGCACGCGGCGGAAGTGCACGTCGGCCGGCAGCTTCGCGATCCACGGCTCGATGACGGGCTCGAACGCGAAGCAGTGCGGGCAGCCGTACCAGAAGAACTCGATGACCTCGATCCTGCCGTCGGGCGGCACGGCGACCGGGCGCACGAGCGTCTGGTAGTCGCGTTCCTCGACCGGCGTTCCTTGCTGCGCGCGGGCGCGCCCGGGCAGGCCGGCGCCCGCGAGCGCCAGCGCGCCCGCCAGGCTGGCGGCGTTCAGCGAGAAGCGGCGGCGATCCATCGCGTCAGGCTGTCTTGCGCAGCTGCGCGATCAGCGAATCGGTGGTGGCCAGGCACGCGGCCTCGCCCCCCTGCGACGCCGAGGTGGTGTAGCGGCCGTGGATGCCGATCATCGGCACGCCGTCCACGCGGTAGTCGTCGCACAGCTGCTGCGCCTGCGCGACGCGGGTGCCCATGCCGAAGCCTTCCCAGGTGCTCTTGACCTTGGCGACATCGAGACCGTTCTCCCTGGCGAACGCCAGCATGTCGTCCTCGCTGTCGATCGGCTTGCGCTGCACGTGGAATCGTTCGAACGTCCTGGCGTGCATCTTGTCGACCAGGCCCATCATCTCCCACGTGTAGTAGATGCGCTGGTGGATGGCCTGGCGCGCATTGAACTGCACGTGCACGCGGCGGAAGTGCACGTCCGCGGGCAGTCTGGCGATCCACGGCTCGATCGTCGGCTCGAAATGGTTGCAGTGCGGGCAGCCGTACCAGAAGAACTCCAGCACCTCGACCTTGCCGGTCTTGGGGAGGCTGACCGGCGTCTTCAGCCGGTCGTAGTCGGTGCCTTCGACCGGGGCGGCGGGCGACGCGAACGCCAGGCCGGGAAGCAGGGCGGACAACGCCGCGGCGCCGGCCACGCCGGCCAGTTGCACGGAAAACTCGCGCCGGTTCATGAAGATCCTTTCAGGGGGCGCCGGACGCCGATGGAGCGACGATCCGGCCACGAAGTTCACTGTTTCGAGCGGTCGACGCGCACCAGCGACGCGTCGGGGTCGATCGCCTTGGCGCGGTCGGTCTGCGCCTCGGCCTCGTCCCTCTTGTCAAACGGCCCGAGGCGAACTCGGTGGACAGTCCGGCCGTTCTGGTCGCGCTCGGTCACCGTCGCCCGCAGGCCTGCGAGCGCCAGCCTGGCGCGCTGCTGCTCGGCGTCTTCGGGTTTGGAGTATGCGCCCACTTGCACGAAATAGATGAAGGGATCGGCGCCGGCGGATGCAGTCTTCGATTCGGCCGGGTCGCTGCCGTTCAGGATCGCGGCGGCGTCGCGGGTGCTCTTGGGGGTTTCCACATTTTTCGCGGAGGCCGACGCCTTGGCCGTCTCCGGCGGCGGCGGCAGCACCGGGCCGGTCGTGTGCGGCACGATGGCGGTGTCGGAGGCCGGCGCCGACGGGGCCGCGGGCGCGACCGCCCGCACGGGCGGCTTGCCCGCCAGCGCGGCGTTCGGGTCCCAGTTCTTGTTGCGCTCGGCCTCGGCGGCGTCCTGCTCGGGCGTGCGTTGCTGGCCCTTGCTCAGCAGCGGCACCTTGGCGTTGGTGACGTACAGGGCCACCGCGAGCGCGACGGCCAGGCCCGCCAGCAGGCCGACGACAAAGCCCAGGGCGAAGCCGCCCCGTTGGTTCTTCATGGAAGGTTTCACGAGGGGTTCCGAATGATCAGGAGGCGGAAGCAGCGGGTTCGTCGCGGTTCATCTGCTCGGGCGCACTGACGCCCAGGATGGCCAGCGCATTGCGCAGCACCTGGCCCGAGGCCTTGAGCAGCGCCAGCCGCGCAAGCGTCAGCGCGGGGTCGTCGACGAGGAACCGCTCGGCGGCGTAGTACGAGTGGAAGCTGGCGGCGACGCCACGGGCGTAGTACGCGATGTCGTGCGGCGCGAGGTCGCGCGCGGCGGCCGTCAGCGTCTCGGGGAACGCAGCGAGCTGCAGCATCAGCGCAGCCTCGGACGGCGCCGTCAGCAGCGACAGGTCGGCGCCGTCCACCCTGGACAGGTCGCCCCCCTTGTCGGCGAACTGGCGCAGCACCGAGCAGATGCGCGCATGCGCGTACTGGACGTAGAACACCGGGTTCTCGTCGCTCTGCTTGAGCGCGACGTCGATGTCGAACACGAACTCGGTATCGGCCTTGCGGCTGACGAGGAAGAAACGCACGGCGTCGCGGCTGGTCCAGTCGATCAGGTCGCGCAGCGTCACGTAGCTGCCGGCGCGCTTGGAGATCTTGACCTCCTCGCCGCCGCGCATGACGGTGATCATCTTGTGCAGCAGGTAGTCGGGCCAGCCCTGGGGCACGCCTTCGCCCGCGGCCTGCAGGCCCGCGCGCACCCGGGCGACGGTGCCGTGGTGGTCGCTGCCCTGCACGTTGATCGCCTTGGCGAAGCCGCGCTCCCACTTGTCCAGGTGGTAGGCGACGTCAGGCACGAAGTACGTGTACGTGCCGTCGGACTTGCGCATCACGCGGTCCTTGTCGTCGCCGTACTCGGTGGTGCGCAGCCACAGCGCGTTGTCGGCCTCGTAGGTCTTGCCCGAGGCGATGAGCTTGGCCACCGTCGTCTCGACCGCGTTGTTCTTGTAGAGGCTGGTCTCGAGGAAGTAGTTGTCGAAGTGCACGCCGAAGGCCTGCAGGTCGAGATCCTGCTCGTGGCGCAGGTAGGCGACGGCGAACTGGCGGATCGAGTCGAGGTCGTCCGGGTCGCCCGAGGCGGTGAACTCGCGGTCGTCGGCCTTGACCGTCTTCTTTGCGAGGAAGTCGGCGGCGATGTCGGCGATGTACTCGCCGTTGTAGAACTTCTTGCTCTCCGGATTGTCCGGATCCGTCGGCCAGACGGCGTCGCCGGGCTTGAAGCCCTTGATGCGTAGCTGCGTGCTGTGGGCCAGCGTGCCGATCTGGACGCCCGCGTCGTTGTAGTAGAACTCGCGCTGCACCGCCCAACCCTGGCTGGCGAGCAGGTTGCACACGGTCGATCCGAGCGCCGCCTGGCTGGCGTGGCCCACGTGCAGCGGCCCGGTCGGATTGGCCGACACGAACTCGACGATCACCTTGTTGCCGTTGGACGGCTGGATGCCGAAGCGCTCGCCGGCGGCCAGCACCTCGGTGACGACCGCCTGCTTGGCGGCCGGCGACAGGCGCAGGTTGATGAAGCCCGGGCCCGCGATCTCGAGCGCGGACACCCAGCGCTGCACGGCCGGCTGTTCGTTCAGCGCGGCGACCAGCTTTTCGGCGACGGCGCGCGGAGCCAGGCGCAGCGGCTTGGCCAGCTGCATGGCGACGGTGATGGCCAGGTCGCCGTGCGCGGCCTGCTTGGGGGACTCGAACGCGGGAGTGAACGCGACGTCCGGCGCCACCTGGGCGACCGCGGCCGCCAGGGCTTGCGCCAGCTCGGATTTGGCTTGGATCATGCAGGGATTCTACGGTTCGCGGCCCTCGTGATCCGTCCGACAGTCGGGCCAGGGCGACCGAACAACCCGGGAATCGACCCCTTCTCGAAGGATCGGTTACACCCGGGAGGCATCAATATCGAACCTGACGCATGGCGGCCTGGAAGCCAGGCACCGGTGTCCCCGACAACAAACCCCGTCCCGATGAGCGATTCCGCCTTCAACGCCGAGCTGACCGAGCGCGACTTGCCGCGCGGCGAACTGCCGTCGTCGATCGGCAAGTACACGGTGCTCGGCCGCCTGGGCGACGGCGCCACGAGCGAGGTGTTCCGGGCGCGCGACGACGAGAAGGACCGCGAGGTCGCGATCAAGCGGCTGCGCCTGTCGTCCGACACGGCTGCTGTCGACGCGCACTTCTGGTCGCGCTTCTTCGCCGCCGAGGCGGCGCTGGTCGGGCGCCTGAACCACCCCAACGTGGTGCAGCTGTACGAGGCGTTCAGCGACGCCCAGGTGCCCTACCTCGTCATGGAGTACGTGCCCGGCGTGACGCTGCGCGACTTCTGCCGCCCGGACCGCCTGCTGCCGCTGGAGCAGGTGGTCGAGATCGGCTTCAAGTGCGCGATGGCGCTGGGCTACGTCTTCCGCCAGGGGCTGATCCACCGCGACGTCAAGCCGGCCAACATCCTGACCGTGATGCAGGACGGCGAGGTCGTCGACGTCAAGCTGAGCGACTTCGGCAGCGTGCTCAACACCAATTCCGAGGCGACGCAGATCCACCGCGTGGGCTCGCTGGCCTACATGTCGCCCGAGCAGATCGAGGGCAACGCGCTCGATTGCCGCACCGACATCTACGCGCTGGCCGCCGTGCTGTACCACCTGGTCTCCGGCCGGCCGCCGTTCGACGCGCAGACCCAGGTCGCGCTGATGAACCAGATCTTCCACAACCAGCCGCCGCCGCTCACCAGCCTGCGCGAGGGCGTCACGCCCGCGCTGGAGAACGTGATCCTGAGCGCGCTCGCCAAGAACCGCGAGGACCGGCCGCAGGACTGGGAAAGCTTCGCGCAGGCGTTGTCGGGGCTGATCGTCAACCACCAGGTGCCGCGCGGACGCTTGCAGAAGGTGCTCGACTCCGAGCGCTTCAACCTGCTGCGCTCGCTGGACTTCTTCTCCGCGTTCGACGACGTCGAGCTGTGGGAAGTGGTGCACCGCGCCAAGTGGCTGCGGCTGCACTACGGCCACCGCGTGTACCGGCGCGGGCAGGAGGGCAACACCTTCCACATCATCGCGCAGGGCGAGGTGGAGGTCTTCCGCGACGGCCAGCGCGTGGCGCGCCTGGGCGCGGGCACGTCGGTGGGCGAGATGGCCTACCTCGCACCCAGCCCCGACCTGCGCCGCCACAGCGCCGACATCATCGTCTCCGAGCCGTGCACCACGGTCTCGTTCACGCCCGAGTCGTTGACGCAGCTCAGCGCCGAGACGCGCATGCGCTTCGACAAGGCGTTCATCCAGGTGCTGGTGCGGCGGCTGCACGCCGCGCACGAGACGCTGGCCCATCCGCGCCGGGTACTGTGAGCCCCCACGCTCGCTGGCGCTCGCTGCCCCCCGAGGGGGCGCTCCGCGAGCGGCCCGGCGGAGCCGGTTCCGCCGCTCCCTTGAATCTGGCGCGGATCGAGCGAGCGGCAGCGCCGGGGAGTGCGCCGGCGAACAAGTTCGCTCGAGAGACATCTTTCGGTGACGACCTTGCGAAGGGTCACGCTGGCGTCGGCTCGCCGCCACAGCGAATGCAACGCGCCGTGAACCTTGTGGTTGACGGGGCAATTTCTGCTTGTCGCCGCCGATCGCGTTTGCTTCAATGCGTCCGTGCCGTCGCCGACGGTGCAACCCACCGCCGACCAGAGGCGCTAGAGAGGACACACACCATGAAGCAACTGATCACCGCGATCGCCCTGTCTGTCGCCGCTGCCGGCGTCTTCGCCGCCGACGCGGCCGCCAGCAAGCCGCTGACGGCGCAACAGCAGAAAATGGCCGACTGCTCCGCCGCCAACAAGGGCAAGAAGGGCGACGAGTACAAGGCCGCGCAGAAGGCCTGCCTGTCGGGCCAGGCCGCGCCCGCCTCGGCCCCGATGACGCAGAAGGAGAAGATGGCCTACTGCTCCAAGCAGAACAAGGGCAAGAAGGGTGACGACTACAAGGCCGCGCAAAAGGCCTGCCTGTCGGCCTCCTGAGCGGCGCCGCGCGCCCGCGCCCGCCTCGCGCGGGCCCGCCAACGAACCCGGCCGAGCGCCGGGTTCGTCGTTTCCGGGCGGCGCCTGCGCCGTCGTGCGCGGTTCACCCCATTTCGATGGCGATTGCCGCGCGGCTGCCGCAAATCGGCCATTCGGCGCCGGGGCGTTTCCTCGATCGAACGCAGCATGGGCTGGCGCGTGTCGCCCGGCCTCGTGCCGGGCTGCACGCGAGCAGTCCATTCAACGACTTTCGAGGAAACCCATGAAGCAATCGATCATCGCCGTCTCGCTCGCCCTCGTCGCGAGTGCCTCCTTCGCGCGCGCCGCGCACGCGCCCGACCCGGCCGCCTCCGGCGCCGTGGCCACCGCGGCCGCCACCGAGCCGGGCACGCCGCAGCGCTCGAAGATGAAGACGTGCAACGCCGACGCCAGGTCCAAGGACCTGCACGGCCCCGACCGCAAGGCGTTCATGAAGCAGTGCCTGTCGGGCAAGGGCAAGCCGGCCGCGGCCTCCTGAGCACGCGAGGCCGCCATGCGGGGGCGTTTCGCGTTTCCGATGCAGAGCACGGGTCGGGGGATCGCTGCGGCGCCCGAGTCGAGGCCTCGTTCGGAGGACGCCGCGCGGGCGCGGCACCGCGCCCGCCGGCGTGTGGCGGCACCCTGGCCACCGCCGCGCCGGTCGGTGGGCCTCGGTGGAACCGATCTGCCGGACGAACGACAGGCCGCGCGTTGACGCGATGGCGGGTTACGCCTGCGGCTGACCCGCCCTGCGGCGTCCCTCCCGGGACGTCGCCATTTGCTTTGGGTCGTATCCGCAGGGCGGGTTGGCGCAGGCGTAACCCGCCA
>DATCRO010000461.1:0-4143 GCA_036569025.1 Burkholderiaceae bacterium | reverse complement strand
CCATCACGTTGCGGATGGTGGCCGGCGACAGTTCCAGGCCGGAGGCTCGCGACAGGGTGCGCGAACCCACCGGCTGGCCGTCCGCGATGTAGCGTTCGACCAGGGTCTTCAGCAGTGTCTTGGCGCGCTCGTCGAGCATGGGTCGATTGTACGGAGATGGGGTGGCGCTTGCCGGGGCGGCAGGATTCGGGATTTCACGCGAGGCTGGCCAATGCGCAAGGGACCCGTCGCGACCCCGTTCCCAGCGCGAAACAGGCGGTTTCACGGCATGGAATGCACCCCTCGCCACGAGGGCCCTGTGGTGTAATTCATCGCATGTCCACCCCCTTCCGCCACGTCGCGCTGTTCGGCAAGTACCAGGCCCAGGGCGTGCGTCCCATCCTGGAGGAGATCGCGCAGTTCCTGGTGCGGGTGGGCGTGGAAGTCTCGGTCGATCATGACACCGCGATGAACACCGACTGGCTCGACTTCGGCGCCATGCGCATCGACGAGCTCGCCCAGGTGTGCGACCTCGCCGTGGTGGTCGGGGGCGACGGCACCATGCTGGGGATCGGCCGCGAGCTCGCGCGCCACGGCATCCCGTTGGTGGGCATCAACCAGGGGCGGCTGGGCTTCATCACCGACATTCCGGCCACCAGCTGGCGCGAGTCGCTCGCGCCCATCGTCAAGGGCGACTACGAGGCCGAGAGCCGGCCGATGATCGAAGGCGGCGTCTGGCGCGACGGCGAGCAGATCTTCCAGGGCTTCGCGCTCAACGACGTCGTGGTGCGCAGCAGCACGTCCAGCATGATCGAGGTGCGGGTGTCGGTGGGCGCCGACCACGTGGCCAACATCCGTTCCGACGGCGTCATCGTCGCCTCGCCCACGGGCTCCACGGCCTACGCGCTGTCGGCCGGCGGGCCGATCCTGCATCCGGGCATCGGCGGCTGGACGATGGTGCCGGTGGCGTCGCACACGCTGTCCAACCGCCCCATCGTCCTGCCCGACGACCAGGAGGTGCTGCTCGAGCTGGTGCAGGGCAAGGAGGCCAGCGCCAATTTCGACATGCATGGCCTGGCCAGCATGCTGCTGGGCGACATCGTGCGCATGCAGCGCTCGGCCCACAAGGCGCGGTTCCTGCACCCGCGCGGCTGGAGCTACTACGCCACGCTGCGGCACAAGCTGCACTGGCACGAAGGAACACCCTGACATGTCCGCCGCCGCGCGCCGACCGATGCCTGCCGCCGCATCCGCCGTCGCACAGGCTCACGGCATGAGCCCGCGGCCGGTCACCATCCGCGGCTCGCATCGTCGAGCCCCCTGCCCGGCGCCTTCGTTCCAACGCAACGCACCTTCCCTGCCCGCATCATGCTGCGCCGCCTGTCGCTGAAAGATTTCGTCATCGTCGATGCGCTCGAACTGGAGTTCGGCGCCGGCTTCTCGGTGCTCACCGGCGAGACGGGCGCCGGCAAGTCCATCCTGATCGACGCGCTGCAGCTGGCGCTCGGCGCGCGCGCCGAGGGCGGCGTGGTGCGCGAGGGCTGCGCGCGCAGCGAGATCGCGGCCGAGTTCGACTCCCCGCCGTCGCTGGCCGGCTGGCTCGACGAGGCCGGCTTCGCCGTCGACGAGACGCTGCTGCTGCGCCGCGTGGTCGATGCGCAGGGCAAGAGCCGCGCGTTCGTCAACGGCAGCGCCGCCACGCTCGTGCAGTTGCGCGAGGTGGCCGATCACCTGATCGACATCCACGGCCAGCACGCCTGGCAGAGCCTCACCCGCCCTGCCGCGGTGCGCGCGCTGCTCGACGAGCAGGCCGGCATCGAGGCCGCCCCGGTGGCCGCCGCGCATGCGGCCTGGGCGCAGGCCACCGCGGCGCTCGCAGGCGCGCGCGAGCGCCAGGGCGAGCTCGACAACGAGCGCGAGCGCCTGGCGTGGCAGTTGCAGGAGGTCGAGCGCCTGGCGCCATCCGACGACGAGTGGCAGGCCATCACCGCCGAGCACGGCCGGCTGTCGCATGCGCAGGCGCTGATGTCGGGCTCGCAGCAGGCGCTGGAGGACGTGTCCGAGGGCGAGCTCAATGCGCTCAAGCTGGTGTCGCGCGCGGCCAGCGCGCTGCGCGAGGTCGCCGACTACGACGCCGCGCTGGCGCCCGTCATCGAGGCGCTCGACGGCGCGGAGCTGCAGCTGCAGGACGCCGCGCACAGCCTCTCCAGCTACCTGAATCGCGCCGACCTCGACCCGCAGCGCCTGGCCGAGCTCGACGACCGCATGTCGTCGTGGATGAGCCTGGCGCGCCGCTTCCGCCGCTCGCCGGAAGACTTGCCCGCGCTGTGGGGCGAGTGGAAGACGGCGCTGGCCGCGCTCGACGCCGCCGCCGACCTGGCCGGGCTGCAGAAGAAGGTCGACGACGCGGTCGCGCGCTGGCGCACCGAGGCCAAGCGCGTGAGCGCCCGCCGCGCGCAGGCCGCGCCGCAGATGGCCGCGCGCATCACCGAGGCGATGCAGCAGCTGGGCATGGCCGGCGGGCGCTTCGACGTCGCGCTCGTCGCGCAGGAGTCGCCGCAGTCCTACGGTGCGGAGACGGTGGAGTTCCTCGTCGCCGGCCACGCAGGCAGCACGCCGCGGCCGCTGGCCAAGGTCGCCTCGGGCGGCGAGCTGTCGCGCCTGGCGCTGGCCATCGCGGTGACGGCCGCCCAGTCGTCGGCCGGTGGCGACGGCGCGGCGGCGCCGCGCGTCGCGTCGCCTGCGGTGGGCACGCTGATCTTCGACGAGATCGACTCGGGCGTCGGCGGCACGGTGGCCGACTCGGTCGGTCGTCTCATGAAGCGGCTGGGCCGCCATGTCCAGGTCATGGCCGTCACGCACCTGCCGCAGGTCGCGGCCTGCGGCGACCATCATTTCGTGGTCGCCAAGCGCAGCGTCGGCGGCAACACCACCAGCCAGGTCACGCCGCTGTCGGGCGAGGCGCGCGTGGCCGAGGTCGCGCGCATGCTGGGCGGCGAACGCAGCTCCGGCACCAGCCTGGCCCACGCGCAGGAACTGATCGCACAGGCGGTGGCCGTGGACGGCGCCGCGCCGCCGCCGCGCGGTCGCTCCGGGGCGCGCTGATGCCCGCGCCCCGTCCCATCATCATCAAGGAATGGCCATGAGCTCCGGCTCCGACCAACACGTCCCCGGCACGCAGTCCGAGGAGCCCGCCGCCGGCCTCGACGGCACGCGCGAGATCATCCTGATCACCGGCATCTCGGGCTCGGGCAAGTCCGTCGCGCTGCATGCGCTGGAGGACGCCGGCTTCTTCTGCGTCGACAACCTGCCGCCCGAGCTGCTGCCCGAATTCCTGCGGCTCGAGAGCGAGCGCGCCGTGCGCCGCGTGGCGGTGGCCGTCGACGTGCGCACCGCCGGCTCGCTGCCGCGCCTCGTTCCGCTGCTCGAGAAGCTGATGAACGAGGGCGTCAAGGTGCGCTCGGTGTTCCTCGATTCCAGCACCGACACGCTGGTGCGCCGCTTCTCGGAGACGCGCCGCCCGCACCCGCTGTCCAAGGGCCAGTTCGGCACCGACACCCACCGCGCCCTGATCGAGGCCATCGAGCTCGAGCGCCAGTTGCTCGCCACCATCCGCGTGCGCTCCACCATCCTGGACACGAGCCAGCTGCGCCCCATCCAGCTGCGCCAGTGGATCCGCGACCTGGTCGGCGCGAAGTCGCACAACCTGTCGCTCGTCTTCGAATCGTTCGCGTTCAAGCGCGGCGTGCCGCTCGACGCCGACATGGTCTACGACGTGCGCGTGCTGCCCAACCCGTACTACCTGCGTGAGCTGCGCCCGCTCAACGGCCGCGACGTCGAGGTGGCCACCTACCTGCGCGAGCAGCCGGAGGTCATGGAGATGCTCGACCAGATCGAGGCCTTCCTGCGCCGCTGGCTGCCCAACTTCGCCGACGACCAGCGCAGCTACCTCACCGTCGCGATCGGCTGCACCGGCGGGCAGCACCGCTCGGTCTTCATGGCCGAGACGCTCGCCCAGCGGTTCTCGGGCAGCTTCATCACGTTGCTGCGCCACCGCGAGCTCGACGCAGCGGAATGAGCGCCCTGCCCGGGCGCGGCGCCGCAACGCGCGTCGAACTGGCGGACTGGCGCACCCTGCCGGCCGCCGATCGCGAGGCCGTCGCG
>DATCRO010000460.1:0-24081 GCA_036569025.1 Burkholderiaceae bacterium | reverse complement strand
GGCGGACGCGGAACGTCGAGCCGTGGCCGATGCCGCGGCTGGACACGCCGATCGTGCCGCCGTGCAGCAGCACCAGCTGGCGCGCGAGCGTGAGCCCGATGCCCAGGCCCGCGTTGCCGCGCTCCAGGCTCTTGTCGCCCTGCTCGAACAGCTCGAACACGCGCTCATGCATCTGCGGGTCGATGCCCACGCCGGTGTCGGCGACCTCGACGATGGCGAACCCGTCCTCGCAGCGCGCCGTCACCTCGATGCGGCCGCCCGGCGGCGTGTAGCGGCAGGCGTTGCCAAGCAGGTTGGAGAACACCTGCTGCAGCCGCGCGGTGTCGCCCACCACCCAGCACGGCGCATCGGGCACCGCGGACGTCAACTGCAGCTGGCGGTCGTGCGCGGTCGTCTCGGCCAGCTCCATCGTCGGGCGGATGACCGCGTGCAGGTCGACGATCTCCATGTGCAGCGACAGCTTGCCCGTGGTGATGCGCGAGACGTCCAGCAGGTCGTCGATGAGCCGCACCACGTGGCGCAGCTGGCGCTCGAGGATGCTCAACGCCTTGTCGCGCACCGCCGGCGCGAGGTCGCCGCGGCGCATCAGCGCGACGGCGTTGAGCATCGGCGCCAGCGGGTTGCGCAGCTCGTGCGCGAGCGTCGCGAGGAATTCGTCCTTGCGGCGATCGGCCGCGCGCAGGCCGTCCTCGGCCCGTTCGCGCTCGCCGATCTCCTGGCGCAGCTGCGTCGAGCTCTCGCCCATCTCGGCGAGCATGCGGTTGAACGCGTCGACCAGTGCCTCGATCTCGCGCGTGTCGGCCGACGGCGCGCGCAGCCGCCAGTCGCGCCGCTCGACCACCTCCTGCGCCACGCGGGCCACGCGCGAGATCGGCTGCGTGATGCGGCGCTGCACGCGCCCGAACACCGACAGCGCCAGGCCCAGCGAGACCGCCATCACCAGTGCCTGGATGACGGCGTAGCCGGCCAGCCGGCGCGCGACGTCGCTGCGCGCGCGCAGGTACAGCGTGCCGATGCGCTCGCCGTCATGGAAGATGTCGTAGGCGATCTCCACGTCGTCGCCCTGGAAGTTGCTGCCCAGGCCCGGCAGCGGGTTGCTGGCCGGCAGGCGCGCCGCATCGTCCTTGCTGGCCGTGTAGCGCGCGAACGGCCGGCCGTTCGCACCGAAGACCTCGGCCATGCGAACGCGCGGGTTCTCGGCCAGCGAGGCCAGCTGCTGCGCCGCGGCGTCCGGGTCGTTGAACACGAGCGACGGCGTCACCGCGCGCGCCAGGATGCTCTGCTGCGTGTGCAGGTTGTCGATCGCCTCGCTGCGGAAACGCTGGAACTCGAAGCCGAGCACGAGGACGGCGTCCAGCAGCAACGCCGCGGCGATCGTCAGCAGGAAGGCGCGGGTCAGCCGTGCGCGCAGCGCGGGAGTCGTCATTGCCCGTCCTCCATCACTTTCCAGGCCACGCCCATCAGCTGCGAGCTGAGCTTGAGCCCGCACCGGCGCGCCCCGGCCAGCGAGATCTCGAAGCGCAGCCGGCCGTCGACCTGCACGAACTGCACCGCGGCGCCGTCGGCGAGCCCGTCGGGCAGGTCCGTGACGATGAGCGCGTGGCGCGCGCGCGCCGCCTCGACAAGCGCGCGCGCCGAGCGTGCGGCGTCGGCCCCGATGAACAGCACGTGCAGCTCGCGCGGCACGTCGGCAGGCGCGTCGATGGCGTGCGCCTCGACGCCGCGTCCGACCACCAGCCGGCCCTTGGCGATGCGCGCCAGTTCCTCGAGCACCGGCGAGTCCCCGGCCACGCCGACGACGATCGGAGACGCCGCCGACGCGAACGCCTGCGCCGGCCACTCGACGAAGCCCGGCAGCTTGTGCAGATAGGCCGCCTCGACCGCCTCCTGCCGCACCGGCGGCTGCGCCCGCGCGCGCAGGCACAGGCCGCCGAGCGCAGCTGCGACCGCACGCAGCACGCGGCGGCGCGACGGCCCGGGCCGCCGGCCGCCGCTCACCGCGCGGCCTCCTGGAGCCGCCCGGCCGCGGCGCGGTCCAGCGCCTCGAGCAGCGCATTCACGTCGTAGGGCTTGTTGAGCACTTCGACGCTGGCCAGCGCCTGCGCGGAGTAGCCGGAGGCCACGACCACCGGCTGCGCGGGCCGCTGCTCGCGGCACCACGCGGCCAGGTCCATGCCGCTCATGCGGCCGGGCATCACGACATCCGTGAACACCACGTCGAACGCCGCGCCGCCGCGCAGGCGCTCGACCGCCTCGTCGGCCGTGGCCGACAACGTGACGGCATGGCCCGCCGCCTCCAGCGCGGGCACCACCACCGACGACACGAGCAGGTCGTCCTCCGCCATCAGCACGCGCAGCGGCCGGCCGCTGGACGCGCGCGCCGGCGCCGCCTGCGCGGGTGGCGGCGCGTCGACGGTCGGCAGGTGCATCTCCACGGTCGTCCCCTTGCCGGGCGTACTCGACAGCCGGATGTCGCCGCCGGACTGCAGCGCGAACCCGCGAACCTGGGCAAGTCCGAGGCCGCTGCCGCGCCCCACCGGCTTGGTCGTGAAATAGGGTTCGGTGGCGCGCGCCAGCGTCTGCTCGTCCATGCCCAGGCCCGTATCCGTCACGGCCACCACCGCGCGCTGGCCCTCGATGTTGCGCGCGCTGACGGTGACGTGGCCGCCGTCGGGCATGGCGTCGCGCGCGTTGAAGATGAGGTTCAGCAGCGCCAGCTCCAGCTGCGAGGGATCGACGTGCAGGTGCCGCAGCGCCGGGTCGACGTCCGCGCGCAGCTGCACGCCCTGCCCGACCGCCTTCTGCACCAGCTCGCGCGCCCCCAGCAGGAAGTCGCCGAACGCGACGGCCGCCAGCTGCTGCGGGCGCGTGCGGCCGAACGTGAGCATCTGCCGCACGAGCTGCGCGGCGCGATGCGTCGCGCGCAGGGCCGCGTCCAGCGTGCGCGGATGCGGCGGCGCGTCCCTCGTGCGCTCGAACACCTGCAGCGCCGTGCTGATCGTCTGCAGCAGGTTGTTGAAGTCATGCGCCAGGCCGCCGGTGAGCCGTCCGATCGCCTCGTGCTTCCGGCCCTCGAGCAGCTTGGCCTGCGCGTCCTCGGCCTGCAGCACGGCGTCGGCCACGCGCTGCTCCAGCGTGCGCGTGGCCTCCAGCGCATGTTGGCCGGCGTCGTGCAGGACGGCGCTGATGTCGTCGACTTCGCGCACGCCGGTGGCCAGGCGCAGCGGGACCTGGTCGGCGCGCAGCATGGCGGCCGCCTCGTGCAGTGCGCGCACCGGGCCACTGATGCGGCGCGACGCGGCGAGCACGAGCGCCAGGCCGATCATCAGCAGGGCCGCCGCGGCAGCGACAGCCTGCAGCGTGAGCTCGCGCGCCTTCGCGCCGAGCGCGCTCTTGGGCGTCGCGACGACGACGTTCCAGCGATAGGCGTTGGGCGCGCTGGTCCAGGTGAGCGAGCTGACGCCGTCGAGCGTGACCGAGTCGAGGAAGCCCTCGACACCGGTGCGCGCGCGCTGCTTGATCAGCGCACCGGCCGGCTGGCCCAGCCAACGGCCGGGGTCGCGCGTGCGCGCCATCACCAGCTGCTCGTCATCGATCACGGAGACGAGCGCGCCGTCAGGTGCTGCCTGCTGCGCGAGCAGCGCCTGGATGGCCGCCGGCTCCAGCGCGACGCCCACGTTGTAGCGCGGCGGCAGGTCGCCCAGCGGCGCGCGGAACAACGCGACGACGGGCGCGCGCCTGACCGGGCCGGCGGGCGCGAAGAAGACATCCGTCGCGTCGGTCGAGATCATGGGCGCGCCGGCCGGACGCGCGATGGCCAGGTCGGCCGAGAACGGCATGTGCGTGTTGAGCACCTCGGTGGTCGGCGTGACGAGGATCACCCAGCTCGCCGTGTCGCGACTGGCCGCGGCCGCCTCGTCGTAGAAGGCGCGCAGGTCGCCCCGCCGCAGCGCCGCCGACGCGCCCAGCGTGCGCGCCATCGTCGCCCGCTTGTCCAGCTCGCGCTCGACCAGCAGGTTCAGCGTCCGTCCGTACTCCTGCACATGCTCGCGGGCCGACGCCGTCTCGCGCAGGTAGATCGACCGCGCCAGCAGCCCGAAGCCCAGCGCCGCCGGCAGCCAGACGGCGAAGACCAGCAGCATCAGCCGGACGCGGATGTTCACGAGGACCTTTGCGTTTTTGTAAATCGTACAGACGAACGGACGCCCGCCACGCTGCCTCGCGCTCGCTCGTCGGTCAAAACGGTCGAGCAGGCGGGCTGGGGGTGCTGGCAGCACGAAGCGTGCCACTGAGGTAGGCGTTCGCTCGGTGAAGCCCCGGCGCCGGGACTGCAGAGGGTATCGACGTGACAAGACGCCCGCGCGCGTCGTTCACGGATTGGCGGCCGGCCGCTCCGCGTCGCCGACCGGCGCCATCGAGGCGCTCGAGCCGCTCGTGGACTGTCTCAGGTACCAGCCGGTTCGGCAGTCGCTGGCCGAGGAGTGCGCAACCGTGTTCCGAGTCGAGCCGTCTCGATGTCGGAAACCCGGGCAGACGGCGATCGCCCCCGGCTCATCAGCCCGGGCCACCTTGCCTTGCGCATTGCGAAGGTTCAACGTGTTGTTGAACTTGCCCGGATTGGCTGGCGCTGCGGGTTCCGGATGCACGCGCCTGCCTCTGTCTTTCTTCTTCTTGCTCTTCCTTCTGCTTGTCGTGATGAGACTTGATGGACAAGAACATGGCCGTGCCCAGCACGAGCAACTTGAATGCAATGAAGACTACCGGAATCCAATCCATGATTTTCTCGATACGCTGCATCGGCAGCCTGGACAATGGTTCAAGCCGGGTTGGATCCTGCATGGATCCCACGACGATCCTGTTTGTTGCAGCCGCCACTGTGCCAAAACGGTCGCCGGGATCACAGACTCAGATGGGCCCGAAAAACAGCGGATCAGATGATGGGCATGGGGGCTTTGCCAGGGAAATTCTCGTGAAAGTACAGTGGCGTTCGATCCGCTTTCCGTGCATGTCAGTTGCACACGACGACGAGGCACCATGAAGCGCTATGAAGCCCTGGCGCAAGAGATCGCCGAGTCCATCGCCCACGGCCAGTTGCGGCCGGGTGAGCGCGTGCCTTCGGTGCGGGAGGCGAGCCGCACCCGGGGCGTGAGCCCGTCCACCGTCTTCGAGGCGTACTACCTGCTCGAAGCGCGCGGCCTGATCGAGGCCCGCCCCCGTTCCGGCTACTTCGTCAGCCACTCGGTGAACCGGCAGCAGGAGCCGGAGAGTTCAAGGCCGGCGACGCAGGAGCGCACCGTCGAGGTATCCGAGCTGGTCTTCCAGGTACTTGGCCACGCCAGGAATCGGGCGCTCGTGCCGATGGGCTCGGCCTTCCCCAGTCCGCTGCTGTTTCCCTTGCCCAAGCTCGCACTCGCCACGGGCAAGGCGCTGCGTCGGTTGGACCCATGGCGCACGGTCGAAGATCTTTCGCCCGGCAGCGCGGCGCTGCGCCGTCAGATCGGCCTGCGCTATCTGGGCATGGGCTGCGGCGTGGACACCGAGGAACTGGTCATCACCAACGGCGCGATGGAGGCGCTGAACCTCTGCCTGGAAAGCGTCACCCGGCCCGGCGACCTGGTGGCGGTCGAGTCTCCGACCTTCTACGCCGCGCTGCAAGCGCTGGAGCGCCATAGCCTGCGCGCCGTCGAGATCGCCACCCATCCGCGCACGGGCATCGACGTGGCCGCGCTGGCCGCGGTCATGGAACGGCATCCGGTCAAGGCATGTTGGCTCATGCCCAACTTCCAGAATCCCCTTGGCAGCCTGATGCCGGACGACGCCAAGCAAGCCCTGGTGGAACTGCTCGCCAGGCGCGCGGTGCCGCTGATCGAAGATGACGTCTATGGCGAGCTGTATTTCGGCGCCCGCAAGCCCAGGCCCGCCAAGACGTGGGATCGCGCGGGCTGGGTCATGCACTGCAGTTCCTTCTCCAAGACGCTGGCGCCGGGCTACCGCGTCGGCTGGGTGGCAGCGGGCCGTTACGCCGGCGAGGTTGCGCAACGCAAGCTGATGAGTTCCATCGCCGCGCCCTTGCCCTCGCAGGAGGGCTTGAGCGAATACCTTGAACATGGCGGTTACGACCGGCATCTGCGTCAGTTGCGGGCGACGCTGGCGCACCATCGCCATACGACGCTGCGCGGCATCGCGAAGCACTTTCCGCCCGGCACGCGGGCCACGCAGCCCGAAGGCGGCTACTTCATCTGGGTGGAACTGCCACCGAACATCGACGCGCTGGAACTCCACCGGCTGGCCCTGTCGCAGGGCATCAGCCTGGCGCCGGGCCATCTGTTCTCGGCCGACCATCGCTTCAAACACCATGTGCGGATCAACTTCGGGCATCCCGGCCACAAGAACTTCAACGCGGCGCTCAAGACGGTGGGAACCATTGCCCGGGCGCTGGCGGCCTGATCGCAAGCCGAGTGCCTGCCGCATACGGCTTGAATGTCGCTTCGTACAGCGCGCGCCGGCCGCGAGCGCGGCATCCCCGCGGCCGCCGACCCATCGCAGACCGGGCATCAGTGCCTCGAGCGCGGCATCATACGGATTCAGGCGTGTCGCTTTGCCAGGCGCCGAGGCGCAGCGGAGACGGGCCGAATCCCGTCAGGTGCCGCCATCGCGCCGGAAGCAGCGCGCCAGCGACGCGGCAAGCTTGGCCGGATCGATCGGCTTGGCCAGGAAGTCGTCCACGCCGGCATCGCGGCACGCCTGGACTTCGTCGGCCATCACGCCCGCCGTGAGCGCGATGATGCGCGGGCGGTCGCCGTCCGGATGCTCGTCGACGATGCAGCGAGTCGCTTCGGTTCCGTCCATCACGGGCATCTGCACGTCCATGAAGACGACGTCGTAGCACTTGCTGCGCACGGCGTCGATCGCCTCCTGGCCGTTGCCGACGACGTCGGCGCCGTAGCCGGACTGTTCGAGCAGGATCTTCAGGAGGTAGACGTTGATCGCGTTGTCCTCCGCGATGAGGATGCGCAGGCCGCCGCCGGCGGGCGCGCCGGGCGCGGCTTGCGGCGCCGCCGACGGGCCGGCGGCCGGACGTGCCGCGTTGGCGATCACGCGCCGCTCGAACAGCTTGAGCACCGTGTTGAGCAACGGGCGATGCTTGACGGGCTTGGACAACTGCGCCAGCAGGCCCGCCGCGCGCGCCTGGTCGTCGGGGATGGGCAGCCCGGAAGTCAGGAGCACCTGCTTGAGCGCGCTGCCGCGCAGGTCGTTGAGCGCCCGGGCAAGCTGCACCCCATCCATGACGGGCATGTGGAAGTCCAGCACGGCCAGGTCGCACGGGTCGCCTCGTTGCGCCCAGGCCAGCGCGTCCTCAGGCAAAGCGGTGTCGCGGATGTCGAGCCCCCAGTCCTGGAGCTGCCGCCGCAGGATGTGGCGGTTGGCATCGTTGTCGTCGACGATCCAGGCGCGCACTCCGGACAGCGGCTTGCGCATGGGCTCCGGCTCCGCGGATGACGTCTGTTCCGGGATGGCCGCCACGAAGCTGAAATGGAAGGTCGAGCCGCGGTCCGCCACGCTCTCGACCCAGACGCGTCCCTCCATGAGCTCGGCCAGGCGCTTGCAGATCGCGAGGCCGAGGCCCGTGCCGCCGAACTCGCGACGCACCGACGCGTCGACCTGGCTGAACGAATGGAACAGCCGGTCGAAGCGGTCCTTCGGAATACCCTTGCCTGTATCTCGCACCGCACCGTGGAGCTCGTGTCGACCGTCGGCCCGCAGATGGCTGTCGATGGTGACGACCACCTCGCCGTGCGCGGTGAACTTCACGGCGTTCGACAGGTAGTTCACCAGGATCTGGCGGATGCGCCCCGCATCGCCGAGCACCGTCCGCGGCACGCCGGGGGCAAGCTCGTAGGTCAGCTCGATGTCCTTGGCTCGTGCCGCGCCGGCGACGAGATCGAGCGACTCCTCGACGACCGTGGCCACCGCCATCGGGCGGCTCTCCAGCGCGAGGCCACCGAACTCGAGGCTGGAGAAGTCGAGGATGTCGTTGATCACCGCCAGCAGGTGATCGCCGCTGGTGCGAATGATGTCGGCGTATTCGCGTTGCTGGTCGGTGAGCGACGACTTGCCCAGCAGCCCGGCCATGCCGATGACGGCGTTCAAGGGCGTGCGGATCTCGTGGCTCATCATCGCCAGGAATCGGCTCTTGGCCTGCGTGGCCAGCTCCAGCTCGCGGCTCTTGCGTTCGAGTTGCTCGACGAGACCCGCGCGCGTCTCGGCCAGTTCGCGCGCCGCGCGCGTCTCGGAGGCCTCGTGCAGCAAGTCCTCGCGGATGCGGCGGTTCTCGTCCTCGAACTGCTTGCGTCGCAGCTGCGCCCGGACACGGGCCTTGATGACCTCGAACTCCGAAGATTTCTGGATGTAGTCGTCCGCGCCCGCGCCCAGGCCCGCCAGCATCGCGTCGCGGTCCTCGAGGGCGGTGAGCATGATCAGCGGGATGTCGCGGACGCCGGGCGCGCTCTTGATGCGCAGGCAGGTCTCGCGGCCGTCGAGGCCCGGCATCTGCAGGTCCATCAGGATGCAGTCGACCGCCTGCACCGACAGCAGCTCCAGCGCCTGCTCGCCGGAGTGCGCGGAGACGACGTCGTACCCCTCGCCGCGCAAGACGTCGGCGAGCTCCTGCAGATAGGTCGCGCTGTCGTCGACGGCAAGCACCTTCTTCGGCGCGAGCAGGCTCGACGGCCCCTCGCCGGCGCGGCGTTCCGTGGCGCGGAGCGCCGCGCCCAGGCGCGCCAGGATCACCGGGATCTCCTCGTCCTTGTGGACGAAGGCATCGGCCCCGGCGTCGAGCGCCTGCAGTTCGACGCTCAGCTCGTGCGAGCCGGTCAGCAACAGGCAGGGCACGCCGCGCAGCGCCGCGTCGAGCCGCACGCGGCGCACCACCGTCATGCCGTCGATGCCCGGCAGCACGCCGTCGACGATGATCGCGCTGGGCAGCAGCTCCGCGGCCAGCCGCAGCCCTTCCTCGCCCGTGGCCGCGGTCGTGACGTCGTAGCCGGCGTCCTCGAGCGCCTCGCGCATGGCATGCCGGAAGGTCGCGCTGTCATCGACCAGCAGGACGGTCGCGCGCGCGGGTGCGTGGCCGCCCTTGCGCTGGCGCAGCAACTCGCGCGTCTTGGCGATCACGTACTGCGTGTCGTAGGGCTTGCCGACGTACTCGTCCGCGCCGGTGCGCAAGCCCCGGATGCGCTGGGCGACCTCCGACGCGCTCGACAGCATCAGCACGATCGCACCCGTGCCATTGGGCATGGCTCGCAATTCGCGCAGCAGCTCGACGCCGTCGCCATCGGGCAGTTGGACATCCAGCACCGCGACATCGACGCTTCCTGCCGCGAAGGCCTCGCGCGCCTGCCTGGCGTTGGCGCAGGCACGCACGGCGAATCCGGAGTCCTCGAACGCTTCCTGCAGGTCCATGCGGACAGTGAGGCTGTCGTCGACGATGACCACCGACAGCTTCATCGCGCGACCTCCGCGGCGAGGGCCAGGTCGCTGATCGCCGCGCCGATCGACTCGAGCGGCAGGATGCGCGACGCGGCGCCGAGCAGCGCGGCCTCGCGGGGCATGCCGTAGACGATCGAGGTCTCCTCGTCCTGCGCGATGGTGACGGCGCCGGCCCGCCTCATGGCCAGCAGGCCCGCCGCACCGTCGCGGCCCATGCCCGTGAGCAGGCAGCCGATGGCGGACGGCCCGCATTCGGCGGCGACCGAGTCGAACAGCACGTCGACGGACGGCCGGCACGAGTGCAGCTCCGGCCCGCGCGTCAGCTGCGTCATGCCGCCGCGCACGATCAGGTGCTGTCCGGCAGGCGCCAGCGCCACGCAGCCGGTGAGCTCCGCGAGGGGCTGGCCGTGGCGCGCGACGATCACGCGGCGCGTCGTCTGGGCGTCCAGCCAGTCGGCGATGGCCGCACCGAACGGCTCGTTGATGTGCAGCACCAGCAGCACCGGCGCCCGGACCCTGGGCGCCAGGCCGCGCAGCACCTCGACGATCGCCCCGGGTCCACCGGTCGACGCACCGAGCGCGATGATCCGGCAGCCGCGTCCATTCTGGCCCGATGCGGTCGGCGAGGCAGCTGGCGGCGGCGCCGGCCTGGCATACCGGGCGCGCAAGTGCGTGATGACGCGGATGCGCGCCACCATGCGCACCGCATCGACGAAGCGCCGCTCCCACTGGCCCTCGGGTTCGTCGCCGCGCGGCTTCTCCAGCACGTCGACGGCGCCGGCCGCGAGCGCGTCGTAGGTCTTGAACAGCTCGCCGCGGTTGGTCGACGCGGAGACGATGAGGATGGGCGTCGGACAGTGCGCCATGATGTACTCGGTGGCCGCCACGCCCGTCATCAGCGGCAGCATCATGTCGATCGTCGCGACGTCCGGCCGCAGGGCCTGGCACAGCTCGATGGCACGACGGCCGTCCTCGGCTTCGCCGACGACCTCGATATCGGGCTCGGCCGAGAGCGTCTCGCAGAGCCGGCGCCGCACCGTGAGCGAATCCTCCACCACCAGCACGCGCAGCTTCGTCCTGGCCGCATGTCTCATGTCGTCGTTCCCACGAGCTGGCGCACTCGTGCGAGGAACTCGTCCTGCGCGAATTCGCCCTTGACGATGTAGCCCTGCGCCCCGACCGCCGCGCCGCGCTGGCGATCGGCCAGCGACGATCGCGAGCTGACCAGCATCGCCGGCACGTCGCGCAGCGCCGGATCGGCGCGCGTACGTTCGATGAACCCGAAGCCGTCCATGCCCGGCATCTCGACGTCTACGAGGAACAAGGCATAGCGCCGGCGCTTCGCACGCTCCAGGCCTTCCTCGGCCGAGGCGGCCGCGTCGACGACGTAGCCGGCGGACTCGAGGATGCTGGTCTCCAGCATGCGCGTCGTCAAGGAATCGTCGACCACCAGCACCGGCGCCGGCAGCGCGCGCTCGACGGTGGCGGGCGCCTGGGCATCCGCGGCCGCACGCACCAGCGCCTGCACGTCCAGCACCAGCCGCGGCGTGCCGTCGATGTCGGTGGCGACGCCTGCCGCCAGCGCGCAGGGCGGCGCGAACTCGGGCAGCGGCCGCGAGACCACGGAGGCGATCTCCCCCAGGCGGTCGACCCCCAGCGCGGCCTGCTGGCCCGCATGTTCCAGCACAAGCACCGACACGCGATCGCGCGGCGTGCCGGCCTGGTCCGCGGCCAGCAGGCGCGCCAGCGCGACGTAGGGCACGGTGCGGCCTTCGTGCAGCACGCACTCGCGCGCGCCGCTGCGCACGATGTCCGCGGCCCCCATGCGCACCGCGCGGCTCAGCGCATCGAACGGAATGCCCGCCACGATCGTTCCGGCCTCGACCATCAGCAAGTCGAGTGCCGCGAGCGGCAGCGGTGCCGCCAGCTCGATGGTGGTCCCCCCGCCCGCCGTCGTGCGCGCCGACAGCGTTCCACCCAATCGCCGGGCCGCCTCGCGTGCGACGTCGAGGCCGACGCCGCGGCCGGCTACTTCGGTGACGACGCTCGACGTGCTCAGTCCGCCTTGCAGCAGCAGGTGCAGCAGCGCCTCCGCGTCCGGCGCGGCAGCGGCCTCCAGCCGCCCCCTGCGTTCGGCGCCGCGGCGCACCGCCTCGAGGTCGATGCCGGCGCCATCGTCGATGCAGCGAAACAGCACGCCACGTCCCTGCCGCAGGACTTCCACCGTGATGCGCCCAATTCGCGGCTTTCCCGCGGCGAGGCGGACCTCCGGGGCCTCGATGCCGTGGGCGACCGCGTTGCGCACCATCTGGACAAGCGCCCCCTGGACGGCGTCCAGCGTGGAGGCGTCCAGGCGGACGCCGCCCCCGACACCTTCGAACGAGACCTGCTTGCCCAGCGAGTCGGCAACGTCGCGTGCAGCGCGCTCGAGCCGCCCGAACAGGGTCTGCACCGGGATCAGCCGCAACCGCTCGGTGCGCTCGCGCAGTTGCCGCAGCTCGCGCTCCAGGCGCTCGGCCGAGGTGTCCACGACGTCGTCCAGGCGCGCGACGAGCGCCTGCAGTTCATCGACCAGCGCGGCGGGCGCCGCCCCGGCCATCGCTTGTCCGGCGCCTGTCCGGACAGGCGCCCTCAGGCTGCGCACGAGGACGCGTGCGGCATCCGTCTCGCGGCGCCCTTGCCGCAGCCGGGCGACCTGCCCATGCGTGCGCTCCAGACCGGCGAGCAGCGCGTCCATCTCGGCCACGTCCGTCCTCACGCTGCGCACCGCCTCCTCGGGGCGGGCCGCCGCGGGAGCGGAGGTCGCCGGCGCATCGGCAGACGGCAGCGCCGCGACCCTGGCCTCGATGTCCGCCAGGCCTGCGAGCACCCGGGCGATGGCGTCGTGCGGGATCGCTCCAATCTCGTCGCGCCAGGGGACAAGCGTGTCCTCGATGCGGTGGGCCGACTCCGCGATGCCGGCCTGCCGCACCACGCGCGCCGCGCCCTTGAGCGTGTGCGCGACGCGCAGCAACGCCGGCACGCCTTCGCGCGCGCTGGCGCCACGTTCGAGCGCGAGCACGCCTTGCCCGAGCTCGTCGAGCAGTTCCCGCGACTCGATGCGGAAGTATTTGTAGGCGTCCTTGGCCATGGCGCGGACGACGTTCAGGCCGCCGACCGGGCCTGGACAAGGCGCATCAGCCCGAGCGACAACGTGGACAGCTGAGAGGCCGTCTGCACCGTCTGCCCGAGGCTCACTTCGGTCTCGCGCGCCGCCTGGGCGCTGCTGCCGATCGCCAGGTTGACCTGTTCCACCGCAGTCGCCTGCTGCTTGGTCGACAGCTCGATCTCGCGTGCCGCCTGCATCGCGGTGACGACCATGCCCGCGATCTGGCCGAAGACAGCGGTGACCTGGGCGAACTCGCGCGTTCCGGCATCCACCGCCTTGGAACCCGTCTCCGTCGCCATCACCGTCGTATTGACCGCGCTGCGCACATCGTCGATGAGCGCGCGGATCTCCTTGGCAGAGCCGGACACGCGGTCAGCCAGCTTGCGAATTTCATCCGCGACGACCGAGAAGCGCTTGCCCGCGTCGCCCGCCCCCGCCGCCTCGATGGTCGCGTTGATCGCCAGGATGTTCGTCTGCTCGGCCAGCTCCGACACGATGTCCAGCACCGCGCCGATCTGCTGCGACTTGCGTCCCAGTTCCAGCGTGTGATCCACGACGAGGTCCACCTGCTGGCGGATGCTCGCGATGGATTCGTTGGCCACGTGCACGGTGCCGTCGCCCGCGCGCGCGGCGCCGGCCGTCTGCTCGGCCACGCGCGCCACCTCCTGGGCGCTTTCGGCGATCTGGCGCGAGGTCGCCATGAGCTCGCTGATGGTGGCCGTGATCTCGGCCATGGAGGTCGAGGACTCCTTGGCGCTGCTGGCCTGCTGTGCCGCGGACGCATGCAGCTCCGCGGACGAACTCTGGATGTGGCGCACGGCCGATCCGATCTGCGTCGTCAGCGATCGCACGATCACGAAGCCGGCGACGCAAACGAACAGCAGGCTCAGCACGGTTCCGACGACGACGGTCTGGCGCGCATGGACGGAAGTGGCCTCGACCTCCTCGGCGCGCTGGCGCAGCAGCTCGCGCTCCTCGGCTTCCATCTGCTGGCAGATCGCGCGCAGCGAGTCCATCGTGCGCTTGCCCGTCCCCGCCGCCACCGCCTTCGCGCCGCCGTCCAGGCCGCCGTCCCGGCGCAGCTGGATGTTGTGCGCGAGCTCCGCCAGCCGGGTCTGCACGAGAGGCTCGGCTTCGTCGAGCCGTCTCTGCTGCGTCGGGTTGTCCGCGGTCATCGTGCGCAGCTCGTGCGATTGCTTGCCGACGAGACCGACCGCGGTGTTGTACGGCTCGAGGTAGGCCTCCTCGCCGGTCAGCAGGAAGCCGCGCTGGCTGGCCTCGGCTTCCTGGAGCTGGCTGAGCATCCCCACCACGTGCTCGATCACCTGGTGCGTATGGGTCACGGAATAGCTGGCCTGGGTGAGCGCGTCGACGCCGCGATAGGCCACCATGCCGGTGATCAGCAGGAGCACGAAGGAGATCCCGAATCCGAGGGCGATCTTCCGTCCGAATGTCCACATCTCAGATCTCCTGGTCTGCCGCCCCCGGGGGCGATGGCGTTGATGTTGAAGCAGTTGTCGGCGCACGCGGCGAATCGGGAACCGAAGACCGCAGGCGCTCGATCACTGCAGCGACGTCGACGACGGGGCGCGGCTCGCCGGCCACGCGCAGGACGTCTGTCCCGGATGCGGCGGCCGGGGCGTCGGCCGTCGCGTCTTCACGCACATGGCGCACCTGGCCGTCGAACGCGTCGAATGCCAATGCGACAGGCTCGGCGCCACAGACGGCGATCCAGGCGGGCCGGTCTCCCGGCGGATACCCCAGGAGAACACCCAGGTCGTACACCGGCACGACTCCACCTGCCACGCCGGCCAGCCCCAGCCACGCCGGCACTGAACTCGGGTAGCGCAGCAGCGTCCCCACGCGCAGCAAGCGGCCGACGTCGGCCAGGCGCAGCAGGTGCGGATCGTCGCGCAGCCGGATCGCGAGCAGGTCGTCGGCCTGCGCGATGCCTGCCCCGGCCTCGACGGCGAAGGCGTCGTCGAAAGCGCGGCGCAACGCATCGGCGCGCTGGGACGGCACGCCCGTCGTCATGCCGCTGCCCCGCAGGCGACCAGCTCGGCGCGGCACATCGCGAGCAAGGCCGCGCGCCCGAATCCGCCTCCGAACAACGCGAGCCGGGAGGCGGCCTCCTGGGCGAGCAGCGCCTCGGCGCGGCCGAACTGGCGCCGCATCTCGTCGCGGTCGCCAGTCCGGCGCGCCAGGAGACCCAGGTGCATGCGTGCCAGCGCGAAGTCCGGATCGAGCGCGACGGCTCGCCATTCGCAATACAGCGCCCCGCGCCGATCGCCCTGCGCGTCGCGGCACAGCGCGAGCAGGTGGTAGGCGTCGGCATCGCGTTCGTCGGATGCAAGCAGCTGCGTGCCGATGCGCGACGCCTGCGCATAGTCGCCTCGATGGGCGAACAGCACCCCTTTGAGCAACAGCGCCCGCGGTGCGGCGGCCGCGGCCTCGGGCAGCGCGTCCACCTGTGCGAGCGCCTCGTCGAAGCGCTCCTGCCGGAGCAACTCGGTCGCCCGGTCCAGCGCATCGGCCGCCGGCGCCTCGGCAGATCGCCCCGGCTCGGATGCCGGTGCCGGCCCGACAGGTTCCGGCATCGTCCAGCCGGCGTCCGCGACGACACCGGTGCGCCCGGCATGGCGCGCCGCCGCGCCGGCCACGGCTGGCACGACACGCTCGTACCAGAAGGTGCCGCATGCCTCGCGTGCCTCGAAGCCGTCGACGAGGCCTCGCATCGTTTCAGCGTGCCCGAGGAACAGGGCGCCCCCCGGCACGAGACTGCGTGCCAGGCGCGCGGCAAGCGCCTCGGCCGCCGGCCGCGTGAGGTGGATCAGGACGTTGCGACAGAAGATGACGTCGTAGGCGCCCGGCGCCCACAAGTCGACGTCCCCGGCGCACAGGTTGCGCTCCTCGAACGTGACGGCATCCCGGATCATGTCGTCGACCGCGACGCCCGCGCCGTCCGGCCGCAGCCATCGCTGGTGCATCGCGAGCGGCATCTCGCGCAGCGCCCAGCGGGTGTAGCGTGCGCGCCGGGCCTTCTCGATCATCGCGGGATTCGCGTCGACGGCGCGGATCGTCCACGCACCGGCACCCTCGGGGCTCGCATCGTGCAGCACCATCGCGATCGAGTACGGCTCCTCGCCGGAGGCGCATCCGGCCGACAGCACGCGGATCGGCCGCGCGCTCGTCGCGCGCCAGGCATCGATCCAGTCGCGCAGCGCATCGAACTGCTCGATGTTGCGGAAGAAGTAGGTCTCGCCGACGGTCAGCTCCCGCGCCAGCGCCGCGATCTCGGCCTGCGCCGGCCCGGCCTCGAGACCGGCGAGGTAGGTGTCGATCGCAACGCCCAGCGCATGGGCGCGCCGATCCAGCACCTCGTCGACGAAGCGCTCCCCGAGGCTGTCGAGCTGCAGGCCCAGCACCGCCGCGACGACGTTGCGAAGGCGTTGGCGCTCCAGGGGCGACGGCGCGGCGGAAGGCATCGCGGCGGCCCGCCCCCCCCGCGACAGGAGCCTGCGCACGGTCACGCCGCGGCCTCCTCGGCGCCCATCGCCGCCCAGGCATCCTCTGGAACGAGGCAGGCGCCCTGCAAAGACCTCAGCAGCTGGCCGTCGAGCCGGCCGAGCGTCGCAACGCGATCGAGCCCGGCTCCTTCGAGCAACGGCTGCCGCATTGCATCGTCTGCGGCTGGTATCGAGCGGACGCCCAGCACATCGTCGACCTCCAGCGCGACCCGTCGCACGCCCGTCGCGATGGTGATCCAGCGGCGGCACGCCACGGCCGCCTCGCCGAGCAGGCGAGCGGCCGAGATGACCGGCACCGGCTGCCCTCGCACGATGGCTGCGCCGAGCACGAAGTCGGGCGCGCCGTGGAATCGCTGCACCGGCAGCGGGCGCATCGTCTCGACCACCTGGGCAAGCGGCAGCGAATACAAGCGCCCCGAAATGCGGAAGACCAGTGCGCGATATGACGTGTCGTCGCTCACGTTCTCTCTACTCCCTAAGCCCGGCCGGACGACCGTCGACGAATCGTCCGACTCCAGCGACCGTGCCGGCACAGCCTGGAATCGACAGGCCTGCCTGTCCATTCCCGTCGCGCTAGGTTAGCGCGCGACGCGCGATTCACGCAAGCCGCACAAGCACGAATACCCCGTGCCGCACTCACTTTTCCTGCGACGAGCCGGCTGGGTATCGAGTCCGCAGCCACGCCTTGCAAGCCTTTGGCGCTCGCGTACGTCAGCACGCGCGCGCGTTACGAGATTCTTCGCGCATACCCGACATCGAAGACTCGGAGCTACGTCGTTCCCCTTCTGGACTCGCATGAATCGAAGGCCGCCCGGCATCGATCTCGCCCGGATTCGGTACGCTACGCGGTGTCACCCGATGGGTCGGTGCCGGTGACTTCCAAGGACGCCGCTCGTCGATCGATCGGTACCCGGATGGTGATCGGCAAGAGTCGGGCCCGCCACCCGGGCCTGCGGCCTCTGGCTCGAGGTTCGGAGCAAGGCAGGCATGGCGAGCGTGTCAAGGGACTCGCTAGATACCCATGCCCCTATCGCTGAATCAACGACTCCGGCGACGCTGCGGCCCGTGGAAGACAACGCTCGATCATCGATCCCGCGGGGCGCCGCAACCTGGAGGCCGCGACAGGGCTCGACCTGACCGAGCTGCGGCACGTTCCGACTTCGTCGCAGGGGAGGATCAGCGGCCACCCTCACGGAACAACGAGGCGAACCGGAGCTGGAACTCGACATGGCATTCGCCCTGGATCGGATGGCCTTCGTCGTCATCAAGGCGTCATGGCCGCCCCGCAGTCTGGCGGCCCGGCCCCGTCGCGCAGGCGGACTCGAAGGCGCCGCCATGACCGCTCCTCCATCCTCGTTCAGGAAAGCCCGCAACCGGTTTCCGTTGGCTGCGATCGCGCATGGCCTGGCCGTCACGTTGCCGACGGGCGAGTGGTTCGTCGAGGAGCGCGGAAACGTGGTCATGGCTTTCAGCGATCCGTTGGGCGAGACGCATGTCGCCGACGTCGCGCTCGTCGATTTCCTGGACGGCCTCGCACGCCGGGAGATCGTGTTCATGTCCTGGGGCTGAGCCCGTTGCGCGGTCGCGGATGAAGACCTCGGCCGACGAATGCTCGTCGTCGAAGCAGTCCGCTGAATCGGCCCGCGCTGACGGCTTCGCGCCGCCGCCGCTCAGCCCTTCCTGGGCCGGCCCGTCTTCAACGTGGGAACGGCGCCGACCGCGGCCAGCAGGGCGCGATCGTTCATCGCGTGCAACGCCTGGATGCCGGCCCGCAGCAACTCGGACTTGCGCACGTGCTGGCCCAGGCCCAGCGCGCGCGCCTTGAGCGCGTCGAGCACGGCGTACTCGTCCTTCGGGATCGTGAAGCTGTCGCGCACCAGCTTGGGCTTGTGCGCTTTCGCGAGCTTGGCCGGTGCCGACGCCGGGGCGCCGGCGGTCGCCGGCTCCGCCTTGGCCACCGACGGTGCCCTCGACTTCTTCGCCGGCGCGACCTTGGCCGCATCGGATTTGCCCGCCGACGCCGCCTTCTTCGCGGGCGACGCGGCCCTGGTCTCGGCCGCGCCCGACTTGCGCGTGGCCGGCGCCGGGGCAGCCACCGGCTCCGCCGTGGGTGCAGCGGCCTGCGCCCTCACAGCGGGCTTGCTCACGCGCCTGGGCGCGGACGTGTCATGCAGCGGGCTGGGTGTCCTTGCCATCGGTCGTCCTTTCGGTATAAACGGTTTATACAGTTTACTTGACCGGGACCTTTGGCCGCCTGGCGACACGACCGGCAGACCGAAGCCGAGGAGCGGCGACCGGCGAATGGGCTCCTGAACCGCACTCGCCTTTGCTGCTGACCCAACGGCGGGAGAGCGGTGCGGCGGGCAGTGTCGCGTTGGCCACGACCACCCCAGCCACGCTGGATCTGCTCGTGCGCCGAAATCGGCGTGTCATGCGCCGTTCACGGATCGGTCACACGTCGTCTAGATGATTGCTCCCGGCGCAGCGATGCTGCGTGCACCGGAGCCCCCTCATGGACGACCTCGCGATCGACGTACGCCAGCTGCACAAGACCTTCGGCACCGCGCCCGCGTTGCGCGACGTGTCGCTGCAGGTGCGCCGTGGCGAGATGGTGGCACTGCTGGGTGCCTCGGGCTCGGGCAAGTCGACGCTGCTGCGCCATCTCAACGGCCTGCACCACGCCGACGCGGGAACGACGTCCAGTGTCAACGTGCTGGGGCGTTCCGTTCAGCACGGTGGCCGCATCGCGCGCGACATCCGCGCCACGCGTTCGCGCGTGGCCGTCGTCTTCCAGCAGTTCAACCTGGTCGAGCGCCTGCCGGTGACGGTCAACGTGCTGGCCGGCGCGCTGCATCGCCTGCCGCTGTGGCGCGGGCTGCTGCGGCGCTTCCCGGCGACGGAGATCGCGCGGGCCCATGAGGCGATGTCGCGCGTGGGCATCGCGCGGCTCGCGTGGCAGCGCGCGTCCACGTTGTCGGGCGGCCAGCAGCAGCGTGCCGCGATTTCGCGCGCCCTGGTGCAAGGCGCGGAGATCATCCTCGCCGACGAGCCCATCGCGTCGCTCGATCCCGAGGCCAGCCGCAAGGTGATGCAGTCGCTGGCCGACGTCAACCGCGACGTGGGCGTGACGGTGCTGGTGTCGCTGCACCAGGTGGAGTTCGCCTTCTCGTTCTGCCCGCGCACGATCGCGCTGCACGAGGGCCGCGTCGTGTTCGACGGCCCCACGCGCGCGCTGACGCCGGCGCGCCTGCGCGAGCTGTACGGCGCGCAGAGCGACGAGTTGCTGCCGACGCGCACCGCGCCGGCCGTCGAGCCCGCCTCCGAACCCGTGTTTGCCGACGTTGCCCTGCGCGTCGCCTGAAATCCGTTTCCCCAACCCGAGGAGCTTTCCATGATCCGTCGCAACGCCCTGGCCGTGCTCGTCGCCACTTCCGCGCTGTGGTGCACCGGCGCACAGGCGCAGACCAAGGAGGTGAACTTCGGATTCATCTCGACCGAGTCCGCCTCCAACCTCAAGAGCGCCTGGCAGCCGTTGCTGGACGACATGCAGAAGACGACCGGCCTGAAGATCAACGCCTTCTTCGCCACGGACTACGCGGGCGTGATCGAGGCGATGCGCTTCAACAAGGTGCAGGTCGCGTGGATGGGCAACAAGTCGGCGATGGAGGCCGTGGATCGCTCGGGCGGCGAGATCTTCGCCAAGATCGTGGCCAAGGACGGCAGCGAGGGCTACTACGGCCTGATGATCGTCAACAAGGACAGCCCCATCAAGTCGCTGGACGACGTGTGGAAGAACCATGCGAACCTGACGCTGGGCTTCGGCGACCCGAACTCCACCAGCGGCACCGCCGTGCCGTCGTTCTACGCGTTCGGCCCGGCCAAGGTCGATCCGCTGAAGGACTTCAAGCGCACGCTGCGCGCCAGCCACGAGACCAACCTGCTGGCCGTCGTCAACAAGCAGGTCGACGTCGCCACCAACAACACCGAGAACATGCAGCGCTTCGAGCAGACGCATCCGGAGCAGGCCCGGCAGGTGCGCGAGATCTGGCGCTCGCCGCTGATCGCGAGCGACCCGCTGGTGTGGCGCAAGGATCTGGACGACGGCACCAAGAAGCAGATCCGCGACTTCCTTCTGGGCTACGGCAAGGACGCGCGGGAGAAGGACATCCTCGCCAAGATCGAGTACAGCGGCTTCCGTGCCTCATCCAACGCGCAACTGGTGCCGATCCGCCAGATCGAGCTGGCCCGCGCGCGCGCCGCCGCCGAGGCCGACACCACGCTGGGCGCCGCCGACAAGGCCAAGAAGCTGGCCGACATCGATGCCAGGCTCGCCGAGCTCGGCAAGCAGGTCGCCAGCGCCAGGTGATCCCCCGCTGACGCCGCCGTGAGCCAGACCTTGGCCGCCGTCCCCGCAGGCTCCATCCCGCCGCCGCCGCGCGCGTCGCTGCAGCGCCTGTTGTTCTGGGGCGCGCTCCTGGCGTTGCTGGCCGGCAGCTGGCACGGCGCCGACGTGAAGCCGCTGGAGCTCTGGCGCTCCGGCGGCAACATCGGCGAGTTCCTCGACGGCTTCTTCCCGCCGCGCATCACGGACTGGGCGGATGACCTCAAGGAGCTGCTGGTCACGTTCGAGATCGCCTTGTGGGGCACCGCGCTCGCGGTGGCCTGCTCCATCCCGCTGGGCCTGCTTGCGTCTGCCAACCTGACGCCGTGGTGGATACATCACCCCGTACGCCGCGTGCTCGATGCGTTCCGCGCGATCAACGAGATGGTGTTCGCGCTGCTGTTCGTCACAGCGGTCGGCCTGGGGCCGTTCTCCGGCGTGCTCGCCCTGTGGGTGCATACCACGGGCGTCCTGGCCAAGCTGTTTGCCGAAGCCGTCGAGGCCAGCGACCCGCGGCCGGCCGAGGGCATCCGCGCGACGGGGGCGCATCCGCTCAATGTCGTGTTCTACGGCGTGGTGCCGCAGGTGGTGCCGCTGTGGGTGTCGTTCACGCTGTACCGCTTCGAGTCGAACGTGAGGTCGGCGTCGGTGCTGGGCATCGTCGGCGCAGGCGGCATCGGCGCGGTGCTGTGGGACGTGATCCGCGGCTTCGAGTACGGCAAGACGGCGTTCGTCCTCATTCTGCTGGTCGCGGCGGTGTCCCTGATCGACATGGCCTCGGCCCAGGTGCGCAAGCGCCTGATCTGAACGCCGACAACCTCCGCCTGGCGATCCATGCACTCCGACATCCTCGACCGGATCGAACACTGGTTCGCGCTCCACGGCGCGACGTCCTACGAAGGCAACCGCCGCGAGTCGGTCAGCGCGCTCGCCCATGCACTGCAGTGCGCGCAGCTGGCCGAGGATGCATGCGCCGATTCGCCGCTGGTGGCCGCGGCGCTGCTGCACGACGTCGGCCATTTCGTCGCGATCGCCGAGGTCGGCGAGACGGCCGATGTCGACGACGTGCACGAGCTGCGCGCCGTCGCCTTGCTGGTGCGCGATTTCCCGGCCGCCGTCGTCGAGCCGATCCGACTGCACGTGGCGGCCAAGCGCTGGCTGACGGCGGTCGATCCCGCGTACCTGCGCGGCCTGTCGCCGGCGTCGGTGCACTCGCTGGCGCAGCAGGGCGGCCCGTTCCAGGGCGACGAGATCGCCCGTTTCGAGGGGCTGCCCTTCGCCGAGGACGCGGTACGGCTGCGGCGCTGGGACGACCTGGCCAAGACACCCGGGCGCGAGACGCCCGGGCTGGGCTACTACCTGGCGCTGCTGGACGAAGTCCGCCTGCCCGCGCGGCCGCTCGCGTCCTGAGCGCGCAGGTTCAGGCGGCGACGGCCGTCGGTGCCGAGCGCGCCTGCTCGATCCGCCAGCCGACGTAGCAGCTGATCGGCCAGGAGATCAGCCACGACAGCCAGTACCAGTGCGGCCAGTCGGTGCTCCAGTGCGGGATCGTCGCCCCCAGGCCCATCAGCTCGCCGAGGATCATGAACGCGAGAACGCGCCTGGCCGTCGGTCGCGGCGAGAAGCGGGCGCAGAGCCAGGCACACGACAGCGAGATCGCGACGAACAGCGCCGTGCTGGCGACCAGCGCCTTGTCGGAGGGGACATGTCCGCTGACGAAGTCGCCCGGAAACAGGGCCGTGAGCAGCGGATCGCTGCACAGCACCAGCACGACCGACAGCACGTAGCTGCTGGCGACGACGAGAATCGACTTGAGCATGCGGCCTCCTCGGGATGGCGGGCTGGTTCCTCCCGTGCATCTTGGCCGTTGGCGGCGCCGCGCGAATCCGTGTTGACCCGAGCCGGCGTGGAGCGAAGTTGCCGTGGACGCTCAGGCCACGCGCCGCCCCTGCGCCCAGACTTCGCGCACCACCGGATGCCCGTCGACCTCGCGCACGCGCACGAGGTCGGCGCGCAGGCCGTTGGCGATCTCCCCGCGGTCGTCGAAGCCGCAGGCCCGCGCGGGGGTGCGGCTGACGACGTTGACGGCCTCGCTGGGCGAGAAGCCGGCCTCGCGCTTCAGGATCCACGCGGCCAGGAGCAGGCTGGCCGGGACGTAGTCGGACGACAGCGCGTCCAGCACGCCTTCGCGCGCCAGGTCCATCGCGGCCACGTTGCCCGAGTGCGAGCCGCCGCGCACGACGTTGGGCGCGCCGGCGATCGTCGCGAGGCCGCTCGCGCGCGCGTGGCGCGCGGCCGCGAGGCTGGTGGGGAACTCGCTCATCGCGGCGCCGAGCGCCAGGGCCTCGTCCACATGTTCGACCGTCGTGTCGTCATGCGTGGCCAGCGCCACGCCGTGGATGCGCGCGAACTCGGCGAACCACTGGCGATGCGGCCCCGCGAACCGCGCCTGGCGCTCCGGCGCGATCCGCATCTCGGCGGCGAACTTGTCGTTGCTCCAGCCCTTCTTGCCCGTGTAGTACGTGCGGGCGTGCTCGATGTCCGTCCATTGACGCTGGCCGGGCGTGTGGTCCATCAGCGAGATCAGCCGCAGCCGGTGGTGGCGCTGGAACGGCTCGAACAGCGAACGCGCATTGGGCGCCGGCAACTCGGCGCGCACGTGGATGTGGTGGTCGGCGCGCAGCGAACCGGCGTCCTCCAGGCGGTCGAGCACGCGCAGCAGCTCGCTCTGGTCGCGCGAGCGGAATCCTTCGTCGTACGGGTCGCCCACGCCGATGGCGTCGAGTACGGTGGTGATGCCCGCGGCCGCCACCTCGCCGTCGTGCGCCTGCACCGCGGCCTGCATCGGGAAGCTCACCTTGGGGCGCGGCATCACATGGCGCTCGAGATTGTCGGTATGCATCTCCACCAGGCCGGGCAGGAGCCAGTCGCCTTGCAGGTCGTGCGCGAACGGAACGACCGTCGGGCCGCTGGCCACCGCGGCGATGCGTCCGTCACGCACCACGACGTGGCCGTGGATCGTCTCGTGTCCGAGGACGACGCGGGCGTTGCTGAGGACGATGTCGTTCATGGCGAAGGCCTTCAACCGAGTTCGACGCGGCGATCCGCGACGGCGTCGCGCACTTCCTCGTCGTGGAAGATGCCCACGACGGCCGCGCCCTGCGTCTTGGCCTCGTGGATGAGCTCGATGACGACGCGGCGGTTGGCCGTGTCCAGCGAAGCGGTGGGCTCGTCCAGCAGCAGCAGGCGCGCCGGCTGCACGAAGCCCCGCGCGATGTTGACGCGTTGCTGCTCGCCGCCCGAGAACGTCGCCGGCGGCAGGTCCCACAGCGCGGGCGGCAGGTTCAGGCGCGAGAACAGGCCGCGGGCGACAGCGCGCGCCGCGTCCATGCGCCGCGCCACGACGTCCAGCGCCTCGAGCGGTCGCCCTGGTTGCCGATGCGGGCGCGTACCATCGTCAGGCCGATCTCCGGCGCGCGCAGCCGCGTGAACGCGGCGTCGGGCAGCGCGGCGGCATGGCGCTCGAGCAGCTCGCG
>DATCRO010000459.1:0-2462 GCA_036569025.1 Burkholderiaceae bacterium | reverse complement strand
GCCGAAGCGCGTGTAGCGGTCGCGCATCTTCTCGCCGGCGCGAAACAACGGGTCGCGGGCGATGGCGGCCAGGTAGCCCGTGGCCTGGGCCGGGTCGATGCCGGCTTCCTTGATTCGGGCGAGCATCGTGTCGTGCGAATTGCCCAGCAACGCGTTCTCGGCCAGCCATTGCCGCCAGCTGTCGTCCAGCGGCTTGATCAGCTGCGGCTCGTCCAGCGGCGGCGGGCACCGCGACAGCACCGGGCGCGACGGCGCCTCGGGCTCGGCGGCCTCCCCCGGTGGGGTCGCATCGCCCGGCTCGGCCTCGGCGAGCGCGACGTCGCCGTCGGGGGCGGCGGGCCTGGCGGGATGCTGGCGGTGGGGCTTGTGATGCGCGCGCATGGAGTCTCCGGCGGTCTGTCGACCCGTGCGGCCGGGCGACGCCCGATCTTAAGGCGCCGGCAATGCGTCCACAGGCCGGAGCGACCCGGGGTTTCCGGCGCGCCGGAGGCGCGAATCGCGTCGAATGCCGCGGCGAGCGGGGGGCGCGCCGAGGATCCCTCGCCCGCTCGCGCCGGCGCCCGCGCGCGGCGACGAATCCTCGGCCGCGTTCAGGCCGGCGGCTGCGGCGCGGCGGCCGGCGCATGGCGCGGACGCGGCGTGACGGGCTTCATCGAGGCGAGCAGTTCCAGCACCAGCATGGCGGTGTCGTCGGGCCGCTCCATCGGGTAGAGGTGCGTGCCCTCGATCCAGCGCCAGCGGTCGCCGGCCAGCTTGTGCGAGCTGGCGAAGCCGCCCTGGCGCATCTCGGTCGAGCGCGTGCCGGCGATGAAGCCGACGGCGCAGCGCGGCGGGTGCTTGCGCAGCAGCGCGGGCACGTGGTGCGGCAGCGTGTTGTAGATGCGGGTCTCGACCTCGCGCCGCACGGCCAGGACGACCTTGTCCTCGACCTCCTCGAAGCCGGCCTTGACGTAGGCCTCGAGCATGCGCGGATCCCAGCGCGCGAACGACGACTTGGCTGCGAAGTGCGCATGCACGGCCTCGCGCGACGGCCATTCGTGGCGGCGCTTGCGCGAGATGGCGCCCGGCCCGACGCGCTCGATCAGCCCGGCGCGCTTGGCCATGTGCACGCTGTGCGCGCGCCAGCCGGTGACGATGGGCGAATCGAGCATCACGAGGCCGCCGACCAGGTCGGGCCGCTTGCACGCCGCCATCAGGCTGACCAGGCCGCCCAGCGAGTGCCCGACCAGCATCGCGCCGGCGAGGTCGTTGGCGGCGATGAAGTCGGTCAGCTGGTCGCGCAGCCGCGGCCAGTTGCTCGTCACCGGGTAGCGCGGGTCGTGGCTGAAGCGCGCCGGCGCCTCGACGCGCCAGCCCGCGCGGCGCCAGATGTCGAACAGGGGTTCGTAGGTGCCCGCCGGGAAGCCGTTCGCGTGGGCGAAGACGATCGTCTTCATGCCGGGGCGGTCAGACGACCTTCTCGGTCTCGTTGTGGATCTTCTTGAGCGCCTCGTAGCGCGGCGCGTCGACGATCAGCGGCGTGGCGGCCGAGGCGCCGTCGCCCCATTGCGGGTCGTCCATCGCCTCGAACACCTCGCGCAGGCGCCGGCCCCAGGAGTCGCGCACCATGCGGAAGTACGGGTTCTGCTCGTCGATGCAGGCGATCTGGTCGGACTGCAGCTTGTCGGCCTCGTACACGACGAGGTCGAGCGGCAGGCCGACCGACAGGTTGGACTTGAGCGTCGAGTCCATCGACACCAGGGCGCACTTGGCCGCCTCCTCGAGCGGGGTCGTGGGCGGGAGCACGCGGTCGAGGATGGGCTTGCCGTACTTCGATTCGCCGATCTGGAAGAAGCAGGTCTCGCGCGTGGCCTCGATGAAGTTGCCCGCCGAGTACACGAGGAACAGCCGCATCGCCTCGTTGCCGATCTGGCCGCCGAAGATGAAGCTGGCGACGAAATCCATGCCGTTGTTCTTCAGCGCCTGGCCGTCGTTCTCGTAGACGCGCCGCACGGCCGCGCCCAGCACGCGGGCGGCGTCGAACATGCTCCTGGCGTTCCAGATGGTGATCGGCTCGTCGTCCCCGTTGGGCACCGACTCGACCTGCAGGATCTCGCGCACCGACTGCGAGATCGACAGGTTGCCAGCCGACAGCAGCACCATGAAGCGATCGCCCGGCTTCTCGTAGACGATCATCTTGCGGAAGGTGCTGATCTGGTCCAGGCCCGCGTTGGTGCGCGAGTCGGACATGAACACCAGCCCGGCGTCGAGCCGGATGCCGACACAGTAGGTCATGGCGACGGGACCTCCTCGTTCGTGTTCGTCATCGATTTGAGCCGGTACAGTGCCTCGAGCGCCTCGCGCGGCGCCAGCTGGTCGGGGTCGAGCGCCATCAGCGCGGCCTCGGCGCGCGACGGCCCGGCCGCCGCGGCGGCGGCATCGGCGGCCGCGGGGGCGGCGAACAGGTCGACCTGCGCCTGGCC
>DATCRO010000458.1:0-4489 GCA_036569025.1 Burkholderiaceae bacterium | reverse complement strand
TGGCGGAGAGGGTGGGATTCGAACCCACGGTACCTTGCGGTACGCCTGATTTCGAGTCAGGTACAATCGACCACTCTGCCACCTCTCCTGATTCGGTGCCGCTGGTCAATTGAGCGGAGTCCGTGACTCTAGCACGGAATTTCGGTGGCAGCAAGTTTTCGTGCGTGAGCGGGATGCCACGCCAACCTCTCGAGACCCTGTCGAGCCGAGCCGCCGACGCTCACCCGCCGAAGCTCAGGAACGTCACCCTCACCTTGCCGTCGACGACCTGCACGTTGCGCACCGCGAGCTTGGCCAGCGCCTGGCGGGCGGAGTCGCCGCGCAGCGTGTAGATCGGGTGGCCCTGCAGGGCGCGGCGCAGGGCGTCGGGGCCGCGTTGCTTGACCACCTGCACCATGTCGGGCGAGACGCCGGTGAGTGCGAAGTTCTCGATCTGGACGTCGTCCAGGTAGAAGTCGCCCTGGTAGCGCACGTAGCGCAGCACGCCGGAGAAGGTGACCTGGCCCGGCATCTCGCGGTGGCCCAGCGTGACCAGGATGCCGGAGGACAGTCCGATGCGCGGCGAGCCCTCGGTGAGCTTGACGACGGGTTGGCTCAGCGTGACGCAGGCCACCATCATCGTGCAGTGCTTCTGCGGGAAGTAGCCGTCGAGCCGCTGCTGCAGCTGCGCCTGGTCGATGTCGATGAAGGCCTGCGGCGCGAACATCGCGACGGCCCACCACGCGCCCGCGCCCAACGCCGCGACGACGCCCAGGCCGATCGCGACGCGGCGTCCGTTCATGGGGCGGACGCGTCGGCCGGCGATGGCGCGGGCGCCTCGAGGCGGCGGTTGCGTTCAGCGCCGTACTTCACGCCCAGCAGCAGGCCCGCGACGTCGCACAGCACGTACAGCAGCGCAAGGTCGCTGACGCCGGCGTCATCGATGAACAGGCCGAACACGACGGCGACGGCGGCCAGCATCGCGCCGGTGCGCCACTCGTCGCGCAGCACCACGCGCGCGCAGGCGTAGCCGCCGGCCACCGACATCAGCATGCCCAGCACCGTGAGCACGAGCAGCAGGGTGAAGCTGGGTGGCGTCTTCTGCAGCAGGTCGGCGGCCTGCTCGTCGGTCATGCCCGGCGTGACCAGTTGCATCGCATAGATCGTCACCGCGACGATGTTGATGACCCGCGACCCACAGATGTCGATCGCCGCGCCCGTGAGCACGGCGCGCAGGGGCGAGCCGGGCAGCTCGGACAGGCGGTTCGGGCGATCGGGCGGCGGGGAACTCGGCATGGCGCTCGGCGACGGTGGACAGGGGTGCCTGGCGTTCGCGGATCAGGGTTGCGGATCGTCCCAGTGTGCCGCACGTTGGCGGCGCTCCAGGCGCCAGTTGGTAACCTCGAGTCTCACACCGTCCGGATCCTCGAAGAAGGTGGCGCAGTAGTCGTCGGAATACTCGGGGTGGAAACGCGCGTCGGTGGCGGCGATGCCGGCGGCCTGGAGGTCGCGCGCGACCGTTTGGACGTCCTCGACGCTGTCGACCCGCAGGCAGAAGTGATGCAGCCCCGGCGAGTACGGCTCGTGCGCGCGCTGCACGCGCGCGGGGCGCAGCACGAAACCGAACAGCCGGTTGTAGTACTGGATGTGCGGATCGCCGCCCAGCGTGAACGTGTTCTTGCGAAAGCCCAGCGCGTCGCGCAGCACGCGGTCGTAGAACGGCTCGGAGCGTGCGAGCTCGGAGACGGTGATGTAGATGTGGTCGATGCCGGTGACGTCGGTCAAGGCGGTGCGCTGGCTGGCTGAGGAGCCCCATCGTAGCGTGTCCGCCCGGCGGCGGGTCGCTACTCGGGCATCGCGTCGCCGCGCATCAGCTGCAGCAGTTCACGCGCGAGCGGGACGGTCGTGGCCGCCTGGCCGTCGCTTTCGAGCACGCTGTCGGCCAGCTCGCGCTTGGTCTGGTGCAGCGTCAGGATGCGCTCCTCCAGCGTGCCGGCGTTGACGAGCCGGTAGACGGTCACCGGCCGCTGCTGGCCGATGCGGTGGGCGCGGCCGCTGGCCTGGTCTTCCGCCGCCGGGTTCCACCACGGGTCGGCGATGACGACATAGTCGGCCACCGTCAGGTTCAGGCCGAAGCCGCCGGCCTTCAGGCTGATCAGGAACAGGTCGCCCTCGCCTTCCTGGAACGCCTCGACGCGGCGCGTGCGTTCGGCCGCCGGCGTGCTGCCGTCCAGGTACTGGTAAGCGATGCCCGCGGCGTCCAGCGGTTCGCGCAGCAGGCCCAGGAAGTCGACGAACTGGCTGAAGACGAGCGCCTTGTGGCCGTTGGCGACGAGCTCGGCGGCGAGCTCGGCGAACGCGGTCACCTTCGCGCCGGGGCGCTTGAGCGTGGGCGTGACCAGGCGCGGGTCGCACGCGGCGCGGCGCAGGCGCGTCAGGCCGGCCAGGATGTTCAGGTGCGCCTGGCCCGCGGCGTCGCCGGACAGGCTCTTCTCCGCGGCCACCAGCGCCTCGCGCCGCAGCGCCTCGTAGTGCGCCTTCTCGGCATCGTCGCCCTGCACCTGCAGCACGAGTTCGGTGCGCGGCGGCAGGTCGGCCAGCACCTGGGCCTTGGTGCGGCGCAGGATGAATGGCGCGATCAGGCGCTTGAGCGTGCGCTGAGCGTGGCGGTCGCCCTGGCGTTCGATGAGGTTGGCGAAGCGTTCGTTGAAGCGCGGCAGCGTGCCCAGCAGGCCCGGGTTGCAGGCCCGCATGACCGACCAGAGCTCGCCCAGCCGGTTCTCGATGGGCGTGCCCGACATCGCCAGGCGGAACGTCGCCTGCAGCGCGAACACCGCCTGGCTGCGCTTGGCCGCGGCGTTCTTGATGGCCTGCGCCTCGTCCAGCACCAGCGTCGCCCACACCTTGCCGGCGAACGCCTCGCCGTCGATCTGCAGCATCGGGTATGAGACGAGCAGAACGTCATGCCTGCCCATCTCGCCGACGATGGATGCGCGGCCTCCGACGGCCCTGGCGGCCGCCGCGCGCGGCCGCTCCGGAGCAAGGCCGCCTGTCCCTCGGGGGCTGTCCGACGTACTCGGCGGACCGGGGCTCCATGACACGTTCTCGCCGTAGACATGCACGCGCAGCGACGGCGCGAAGCGCAGCGCCTCGGAACGCCAGTTGCCGATCAGCGACGTCGGCACCACCACCAGCGCGGGCCCGTTGGCGGCGCGCGCCAGCAGCACCGCCAGCGCCTGCAGCGTCTTGCCCAGGCCCATGTCGTCGGCCAGGCACGCGCCCAGGCCGGCGGACGCGAGCCGCATCGCCCACTCGAAGCCTTCTTCCTGGTACGGCCGCAGCTGCGCCTGCAGCGTCGACGGCAGCGCCGGCACGACGCGGCGCGCGTCGTCGAGCGCCTGCAGGCGCGCGGCATACGCGGCGTCGTGCTCGACGCGCGCGCCCTCCATCGCCTCGCGCAGCCACGGCGCGGCGATCGCCGGGGCGCGCACCTCGTCGGGATTGTTCGCGCGCGCCGTCTGCTTCTCGACGACGGCGGCGATGTCGGCCACGCGTTCGCGCAGCTCCTGCGTCAGCGCGAGGAAGCGGCCGTCGCCGAGCGGCATGAAGCGGCTCTTGCCTTCGCTCGCGAAAGTGATCAGCTGCTGCAGGCCGACGACGAGCTCCTCGTCGACCTTGAGCTTGCCGTCCAGTGCCAGCCAATCCTCGTGCGTGCGCACCTTGAGCGCGAGCTGGCCGAGCGCACCCGGATCGACGCGCACCGGCCGGCCCTGCGGCCAGTCGAGCGCCAGGATGGACGTGTGCGGCTGCAGGCGCTCCAGCAGCGCGAGCGCGTCGTCGGCGGCGTCCAGCAGCCATTCGCACGGCGCGTCCAGCGGCAGCGGCGGCAGCATCGGGCAGGTGTCGAGCACAGACTCCAGATGCTCGCGCTCGCGCTGGAGATCGCGCTGCACGCCCACGCTCTCGCCCTTGAGCGTGGCCACCACGCGCGCCCGGCCGCGGCCCGGGATCAGGCGCGGGCCGACGGCGGCGTAGTCGGCGCCGAACGGCGTGGCGACCAGGCGCAGCTGCAGGCCGTCGCCCACCGGCTGCAACTCCGCGCGCAGCCGCGTCTCGGCCTCGACCTCGCGCGCGGCCTGCGCGGCGCCGGCGTCGTCGGCGTGGATGCGGAAATGGCTGCCCAGGCCCGTGAGCACCTCCTGCAGCTGCGCGGCGCCCTGGCGCGGGATGTCCAGGCCCGCCGGGCCCAGCAGCTGCGCCACGCGCTTTTGCGCCGCGCTCAGGCGGATGACCTTCGCGCGCTGCGGGCCGTCGCGCCAGATCGAGACGAGGCGCAGCGCCTCGAGCTCCTTCGCCTCGGCCTCGCTGCCGGCCCAGCGCGGCGTGGCGGCGTCGGGCGTCACGCGCAGCGCGGGTTGCAGGCGCACGCGCAGGCGTTCGCCTTCGTCCAGCACCTCCAGCTCGGGGCCGGCCTCCACCAGCTCGATGAACTGCTCGGGCGCATCGCTGA
>DATCRO010000457.1:0-5015 GCA_036569025.1 Burkholderiaceae bacterium | reverse complement strand
GCGCCAGGTCAAGCCCACCGGCCGTGTCGTCCTGCAGCTGGCGCCCGACGCGGCGACCCTGCCGGACCTGCCGCTGGAGGACGGCGACACCCTGTCGATCCCGCAGCGCGGCACCTCGGTGGGCATCTTCGGCAGCGTGTTCAACACCGGCAGCTTCGTCTACGAGCCGGGTCACACCACCCAGCAGTACCTGGCGCTGGCTGGCGGCCCGACGCGCAGCGCCGACAAGGGCAGCATCTTCATGATCCGCGCCAACGGCTCGGTGATCAGCGCGCAGCAGGGCTCGTCGTTCTGGCACACCGGCAACAACTTCAACAGCGCCACCGTGCAGCCGGGAGACACCATCTTCGTGCCAGAGGAACTGAACAAGTCGACCTTCGTGCAGGACGCCAAGGACTGGACGCAGATCCTCTACCAGTTCGGCCTCGGCCTGGCCGGCATCAACGCACTGGGCCTCTGACGCGATGCAACACGACGATCACGTCTCGCCCGGACAAGCTTCCGGCTTCCCCGGCAGCGCCGCCTTCGAGGACGAGGACGACGGCATCGACTTCGGCGCCCTGCTCGCCCGGGCGCGCCGACACTGGCGCGAGCTGGCGGGCACGACCGTCGCCGCGTGCGCGATCGGCTACGGCATCAGCTTCGTGGTGACGCCGCTGTACACCTCGCACACGACGCTGATCCCGCCGCAGCAGCAGCAGCAAGGCGGGGCAGCGGCCGCGCTGTCGTCGCTGGGCGTGCTGAGCAGCCTGGCGGGCGGCGCCATGAAGAGCCCCGTCGAGCAGTACATCTCGCTGATGGAGAGCGACGCCGTCACGGACCGGCTGATCGATCGCTTCGGCCTGATGAAGGTCTACGACTACAAGTACCGCGACTCGACGCGCAAGAAGCTGCTCAAGCGCTCCGAGATCACCGCCGGCAAGAAGGACGGCCTGATCACCGTCAAGGTGGAGGACAGCGACCCGAAACGCGCGGCCGCGATGGCCAACCAGTATGTCGAGGAGCTGCGCCACATGACCTCGACGCTGGCGGTGACCGAGGCGCAGCAGCGCCGCATGTTCTTCCAGAACCAGATGCAGGAGGCCAGGAACAAGCTCGCCGAGGCGCAGTCGGCCCTGCAGCAGAGCGGCTTCGGGCAGGGCGCCCTGAACGCCGCGCCGCAGACCGCGGCGGCCGGCTATGCGCGCCTGCGCACCGAGCTCGCGTCCGCGCAGGTGCGCCTGGCCACGCTGCAGGGCTCGCTCGCGCCGGGCGCGCCCGAAGTGCAGCAGCAGTCCACGATGGTGGCCGCGCTCCAGGACCAGTTGCGCCAGCTCGAGGCCAACCCCGACGCCAAGGCCAACGGCCCCGACTACGTCACCAAGTACCGCGAGTTCAAGTACGAGGAGACGGTGTTCGAGCTGATGGCCAAGCAGTACGAGCTCGCGCGCGTCGACGAGGCCAAGGAAGGCGCCATCATCCAGGTCGTCGACCCGGCGCAGCCGCCCGAGCGCCGTTCCTTCCCGCGCCGGCTCTATTTCGCCGCCGGCGGCGCGGCCGCCGGGCTGCTGCTGGGGGCGGCCCTGCTGTTCTTCCGGGAGCGCCGGACGCAGGCCGCCGCCGCCTGACGCGGCGCGGCGCCGGGCGCCGGGCGCCGGGCGCCGGCGCTCCTGGCCGGCGGCCTGCTGTCGCCACGCCTGAACGGACCCTGTCCGGCGCAGGAACCGGCACCGCCCGCCGAAAGCGTTGCTGCTACACTGTGTTCGAACTTGAACAACAGTCGCCGATGCCCAGCCGCCAGGACCAGCTCCAAGAGGACACGTACTTCCGCGTGATGCGCCTGCTGCAGGAGGATCCGGGCATGACGCAGCGCGAGATGGCGCGGCGGCTCGGCGTGAGCCTCGGCGGCATCAACTACTGCCTGCAGGCGCTCGTCGACAAGGGCTGGATCAAGATCCAGAACTTCCAGCGCAGCGAGCGCAAGATGGCCTACGCCTACCTCCTGACCCCGAGCGGACTGGCCAGCAAGGCCGCCCTGACCGCGCGCTTCCTGCAACGCAAGATGCAGGAATTCGAGGCGCTCAAGGCGGAGATCCAGTCCCTGCAGAACGATTCCTGACGGACGCCGCCCCGCTGCGCGCCCGCTCCGCCCTCCGGCCGATCCGACACCACCTCCCGATGCAAACCGCCGCGCCGATGCTTCCCCTCGTCAAGGTCTCGATGCCGCCGCGCGAGACGCTGATGCCCGCCCTCGAGAGCGTCCTGTACGGCGGCATGATCGCCGAGGGCGAGCACGTCTACCGCTTCGAAGCGGAGTTCGCGGCGACCTTCGGCCTGCCCAACGCGCTGGCCACCAGCAGCGGCACCGGCGCCCTGCACATCGCGCTGCTGCTGGCGGGCGTGCAGCCGGGCGACGAGGTCATCACCACCTCGATGACGGCCGAGCCGACCAACACGACGATCCTGCAGGTGGGTGCCACGCCGGTGTTCGCCGACGTCGACGCCGGCAACGGCAACCTGTCGCCCGAGGCCGTGCAGGCCGCCGTCACCGGCCGCACGCGCGCCATCCTGGTGGTGCACTACGCGGGCTATCCGGTCGACCTGGCGCGCATGCGCGAGATCGCCGACCGCCACGGCCTGCGGCTGATCGAGGACTGCGCCCACGCGCTCGGCGCGCGCTTCGGCGGCGAGCCGATCGGCACCATCGGCGACTCGGCGATCTTCTCGCTGCAGGCCATCAAGCACATGACCACCGTGGACGGCGGGGTGCTGACGGTCAAGGACGCATCGACGCTGCCGCTGGCGCGCCGCCTGCGCTGGTTCGGCCTGACCAAGGGCGTGCCGCGCACCGAGGTCGACATCACGACGCCGGGCTTCAAGTACAACATGAACAACGTCACCGCGACGATCGGCCTGCTGCAGCTGCAGGGCATCCGCGCGGTGATCGGGGCGCACGTCGCCAACGGACAGTACTACGACCAGGCGCTGGCCGGCATCGCGGGGTTGGCGCCCGCGCGCATCGTGCCCGCCGCCGAGCCCAGCTACTGGCTCTACACGCTGCTGGCCGACGATTCCGACGACGTCGAGCGGCGCCTCGCCGCCATCGGCGTGTCGGCGTCCAAGCTGCACCGGCCGAACCATTTCCACAGCGTCTTCGCGCCGCATCGCCGGCCGCTGCCGCAGCTCGACGAGTTCTATCGCCGCCTGGTGCACGTCCCGTGCGGCTGGTGGGTGACCGCGGATGACCGGGCGCGCATCGTCGATGCGCTGCGCAAGGGATGAGCGCCCCGATCGTCCTGTTCGACTGCCGGCCCGAGCCCGCGATGCTCGAGGCGCTGGCGCCGGTGCTCGCGAGCGGCATGCTCGCCAGCGGCCCCAACGTGGCGGCGCTCGAGGCGGCCATCGCGCAGCGCGTGCAGCGCCCGGACGTGGTCTGCCTCGGCGACATGACGCACGCGCTCGCGCTGGCGCTGCAGCTCGCGGGCGTCGGCCCGGGCGACGACGTGCTGACGCTGTCGTACGACTGCATGTCCTCCAATTCGGCCATCGCCCACGTCGGCGCCACGCCGGTCTGGGTCGACATCGACGGCGCGACCGCGACGATGTCGCCGGCCGATTGCGAGCGCGCGATCACGCCGCGCACCAAGGCGCTCGTCGTCTACCACGTGGCCGGCTACCCGGCGCCGCTGCACGAGCTGCGCGCGTTCTGCGACCGCCGCGGCATCGCGCTCGTCGAGGACGCCAACAACGCGCTCGGCGCGAGCCTGGACGGCCGGCCGATCGGCAGCTTCGGCGACTTCGCGGTGTTCTCGTTCTACGCGAACCGCCAGGTCAACGGCATCGATGGCGCGGCGCTCGTGTGCCGCGACGCGGCCTGCGCCGCCGAGGCGCGCCGCCTGCGCCGCTTCGGCATCGACCTGACCACCTTCCGCGACCCGCGCGGCGAGATCGACCCGGCCTCCGACATCCCGCAGGTCGGCATGTCCTCGCCGCTGAACCACGTGCAGGCCACGCTGGCGCTGGCGCACCTGGGCACGCTGGACGCGCGCCTCGAGCGCAACCGGCGCCATGTCGACGTGCTGGCGTCCCGCCTGGCCGACGTCGCCGGCCTGCGCCCGGTCACCTGGGCGCCCGGCGCGCAGCCCGTGTTCTGGACCTGGCTGGTGCGCTGCGACGGCCGCGACGGCGTGCTCGAACGCCTGAAGGCACGCGGCGTGCAGTGCTCGAAGCTGCACCAGCCCAACCACGTCTACTCGGGCTTCGCAAGCGCGCCGCGCGCGCTGCCGGGAACGGACCGGTTCATCGACGAGGTGCTGGGCCTGCCCTGCGGCTGGTGGCTGGACGACGCGGCGCTGGATCGGCTGTGCGGCGAGATCCGGACGGCCTGCGGCGCCTGAGACCGATGACGATGCTGCGCCGACTCTGGCCCCTGGCGACGCTGTACTGCGGCCGCCTGGGCACCGCGCTGGTCGGCATCCTGCTGCTGCCGTGGTTCAGCCGGCTGATGGGGCCGCAGCAGTTCGGCGTGGTCGCGATCATCCTGTCCACGCAGTCGCTGCTGGTGGCGCTCGACCTGGGGCTGTCCATCGTGCTGGGGCGCGACCTCGCGGGCCTGGCCGCCGGCGACCTGCCGCTGGGCCGCGCGATGTTCGCGCACGCCGAACGCACGCTGCTGCGCCTGTACGCCGGCCTGCTGGTGCTGGCGCTGGTCGCGAGCCGGTTCATGGCCGTGCCGCTGGCCGCGCCCGACCTCGTGGCCGTCGCCGTGCTGTTCGGCGCGGTCGTCCACCAGAACCTGGGGCAGGTCGCGCTGCTGGCGCGGCAGGACTACGCGTGGGTCGGCCTGAACCAGCTGATCGGCGTGCTGCTGCGCAATGCCTTCACGCTGGCCTGCCTGTCGATGCTGGCGCCGAGCCTGACCGTGTTCGTCGCCTCGCAGGCGCTGGGTGCCTGCGTGCACGCGCTCGTCACGCGCTGGCGTCTCGCGCGGCGCCTGCCGCCGGCGCCGGCGGGGGCGCATCCGGCGTTCCGGGCGG
>DATCRO010000456.1:0-3055 GCA_036569025.1 Burkholderiaceae bacterium | reverse complement strand
GCTACTGGCTGCAGCTGTGGAACTTCCTGCTCGGGCTGGGCGTGAGCTGGATCATCCTGCGCGGCGGGCTGTCCGCGCGCGTGCGTGACGCCTGCGCGCGCCTCGGGCGCGCCAAGTTGGCGCGCGACGCGCTCTACGGCGCCTTCTTCGCCGCCGCCAGCTGGGTGCTGACGCTGCCGCTGGCCATCTACCAGGGCTGGGCGCGCGAGCGCCAGTACGGGATGGCCACGCAGACCTTCGGCCCATGGTTCGTCGACCAGCTCAAGGAGCTGGGCGTGACGGTCGTGGCGTTCGCGCTCGGCGCCGCCCTGTTCTACGCGGTCATGCGCCGCGCCCGCGAGCGCTGGTGGATCTGGGGCACCGTGGTGACGATGGCCATGCTCGTCTTCATCATCATGGTCGCACCGGTCGTCATCGATCCGCTGTTCAACACCTACAAGCCCGTGACCGATCCCGCGGTCAAGTCCGCCGTGCTGCAGATGGCGCGCGCCGACGGCGTGCCGGTCGACAACGTCTACGAGTTCGACGCCTCGCAGCAGACGACGCGCGTCAGCGCCAACGTGTCGGGCATCCTCGGCACCGCCGCCGTGCGGCTCAACGACAACCTGCTGCGCACGTCGCTGCCCGAGATCCGCGGCGTCATGGGCCACGAGCTGGGCCACTACGTGATGAACCACATGTACAAGGGCCTGTGCGAGATGGCGATCCTCATCCTGGCGGGCTTCCTGTTCGCCAAGTGGGCCATGGACGCGCTGCTGCGCCGCAGCGCCGCGGCCTGGGGGCTGGAGGGCGTGGCCGACGTCGCCGCGCTTCCGCTGCTGCTGGCGGTGTTCTCCGTCTGGATGTTCGTCACCACGCCGATCAGCAACTCGCTGATTCGCACGCAGGAGATCGAGGCCGACCGCTTCGGCCTGAACCTCGCGCGCGAGCCGAACGGCTTTGCCGAGGCCGCGCTCAAGCTGACCGAATACCGCAAGCCCGATCCGGGCCCGATCGAGGAGATCGTCTTCTTCGACCACCCGTCGACGCGCCACCGCATCCACGACGCCATGCAGTGGCGGCAGGCGATGGGCACGCCCTGAAGGCCCCTCGCCGGGCCGCCGGGCGTGAACTGCGCCGCAGATTCCGGCCTCCGCGGGCGGCGCTCCGCCGGTAACCTTCGCGCATGGGCATCGCACAGGCCGGCATCGCGTTTCGCATTTCCGATTCGGTGACGGATCTGGAGGCGTTCATGTCGGGCGTCTTCGCGGAACCGGCCACCGAGATCCCGCTGCCCGTGTCGGTGCGATTCGACATCCGCAACCATTCGGACGTGATGGTGCAGACCTTCGGCGAGGTCTGCTTCATCAGCAACGACGACCTGGCCTGGCCGCTGATCCGCAGCGATTCGCGCGACGCGAGCCGCCTGCACGCCGCGCTCGGCGCCCCCGCGCTGATGGTGGCGTTCTGCCACTACGACGCCAACGGCAACCACGGCTACGCGATCTTCGAGCACGGCCGGCGCGTGCGCACCCGCCTGCAGAGCAGCGGCGAGCCCGGCGCGCACGAGCTGCTGCAGAGCGGCACGCCGCAGCTGTTCGAGCAGCGCTGGCTCGGCGCGCGCCACTACATGGAGGCCGAGGCCGCTGCCGGGGCCGACGACGCCCGCATGTTCTTCCTGGGCGAGCGCGAGGTGGTGGTGCCCGGCCGCGACCTGACGGGCCGCATGCTGCAGGACGGCCTGGACGCGATGTTCGGCGTCTGCCCGTGGGAGACGCTGCTCACGCCCACCTACCGCTTCTTCCGCCTGGGCACGGAGCGCGCGCGCGAAGCCGTCGACGTGCCGGCCGTCTCGCGCGCCCGGGCCATCCCCGCGAGCAAGCGGCCGTGGTGGCAGTTCCTCTGAAGGCGCAGCGGCCTCCCGGCTGAGCGCACGCGGGCAGCAGGAGGGCGTCGGGGCGGCACGCGGCCCGCCCCGTCGTCGGGGACAATCGAGCCCATGAAAGTCATCAAGCTCCGCGCCGGCAAGGAACGCTCGCTCTCCCGCCATCACCCGTGGGTGTTCCAGGGCAGCATCGAGAAGGGCAAGGCCGACGTCGGCGAGACGGTGCGGGTCGAGGCCAGCGACGGCAGCTTCCTCGCGTGGGGCGCGTACAGCCCCGAGTCGCTGATCCGCGTGCGGGCCTGGAGCTGGGAACAGTCCGAGCGCATCGACGCCGCGTTCTTCGAGCGCAAGCTGGCCACCGCGCTGGCGCTGCGCGAGCGCCTCGCCGTCGCGAGCGACGGCGTGCGGCTGGTGCACGGCGAGGCCGACGGGCTGCCGGGCCTGGTGGTCGACCGCTACGACGACATCCTGTCCGCGCAGTTCCTGGCAGCCGGCGTCGAGCGCTGGAAGCAGACGATCGCCGACCTGCTGGTCAAGCTCACCGGCTGCACGAAGATCTACGAGCGCAGCGACGCCAGCGTGCGTTCGCTCGAGGGGCTGCCGTCCGTGCGCGCCTGGCTGCGCGGCGGCAGCGATGATCCGGCGGCCTCGGTCGTCACGATCCACGAGAGCGGCTGGAAGCTGACCGTCGACGTCGCCGAGGGCCACAAGACCGGCTACTACCTGGACCAGCGCGAGAACCGCGCGCGCTTCGCGCAGCTCGTCAGGCAGTACGGCTGCAAGTCGGTGCTGAACTGCTTCAGCTACACGGGCGGCTTCTCGGTGGCCGCGCTGGCGGGTGGCGCGACGCGCGTGATCAGCGTCGATTCGTCCGCGCCCGCGCTCGCGCTGGCGAGCGCGCACGTCAAGCTCAACGGGTTCGACGCGAAGCGGCACGAGGCCCGCGACGCCGACGTCAACGCGCTGCTGCGCGAGCTGCTGCAGGGCGGCGAGCGCTTCGACGCGATTGTGCTCGACCCGCCGAAGTTCGCGCCGACCGCGGCCCACGCCGATCGCGCGTCGCGCGCCTACAAGGACATCAACCGCCTCGCGCTGAAGCTGCTCAAGCCGGGCGGCCTGCTGCTGACGTTCTCGTGCTCGGGCGGCATCAGCGCCGACCTGTTCCACAAGATCGTGGCCGGCGCCGCGATG
>DATCRO010000455.1:0-10448 GCA_036569025.1 Burkholderiaceae bacterium | reverse complement strand
GTCCTGCCGGCACTCCTGGCCGCGCTGCGCGACGCGCACTGGCCGGTGCGCGAGGAAGCCGCCACGACGCTGGCCAAGCTGGCACCGCCCGCCGCGCTGGACGCGTTGCTGGAGGCCATGCGCGACGACGCCTGGCAGGTGCGCCTGCGCGCCGCCCGCGCGCTCGGCCGGCTGCGCCAGGCCCCGGCCGTTCCTACGCTGGTCGAGGCACTGGGCCACCCGCTGGGCAACTTGCGCAAGGAGGCCGCGCTCGCGCTCGGCGAGATCGGCGCGCCCGACGCGCGACCTGCGCTCGAAGTGGCGGCGGCCGATCCCGATCCGGAGGTGCGCAAGAGCGCGCGCCTCGCGCTGAGCCGGCTCGCGTCCGACGCGCCGGCCGCCGCGGCATGAGCGCCGCCCGGCCGCCCGAAGGCGTTCCCTCCTGCGTCGGTCACACCGCAGTCCGCAGGATGGAGGTTGCCTTGTGAACGCGAGCGTTCGCGACGTCATCACCCCGACCTACGAGGTGAGCCAGGGACTCGTCTACCTGCGCAAGCTCGAGGTGCAGGTGGCCTTCAGCTGCAACCTGAGCTGCAGCGGGTGCGTGCACGGGTCGCCCGCAAGCCGCGCGAAGTTCATCGACGTCGGCGACCTGGAGCGCGACCTGGCGGTCCTCGCCCGCCACCTGCGCGTCCTGCGCTTCTACCTGCTGGGCGGCGAGCCGCTGTTGCACCCGCAGCTGCACGCGCTGCTCAAGGTGGCGCGGGCCAGCGGCGTGGCCCGGCAGGTCGGCATCCTCACGAACGGCGTCGGGCTGGAGCGGATGCCCGACGGGTTCTTCCGTGACATCGACTTCATCAACGTGAGCCGCTACCCGGGCGTGCGCCTGCGCTTCACCGCCGAGGAGATGGACCGGAAGGCGGAACGCTTCGGATTCCGGTTCGCCCTGCGCGACCACGACGAGTTCATGACCTCGCACCTGAACGCGCGCATCGAATCGAGCGGCGTGGTCGAGCGGATCTACACGCGCTGCAAGTCCCGCAGCGACTGGAGCACGCACACGATCGCGGACGGCCGCTACTACAAGTGTTCGCGCAGTCCGGTGCTGGAGGAACGGCTGCGGGCGTCAGGGCAGTGCGTCGCGAGCCGCGCGGGCGACAGCGTCCCGTTCCGCGACAACCCCGACTTCGTGGCCGACCTCGTGCGTTACCTCGATTCCCCCACGCCGATGGAGGCCTGCCACTGGTGCCTCGGCTCGGATGGGGCATCGTTCCCCCACCTGCTGCAGAACAAGCGGCAGGCGATCGCCGAGGCGGGCGCCATCGTGCACTTCAGCCCCGCCAGGCACTTGTCCGCCGTGGCGCGCAGCGAACTGGCGGGCGTGCTGGACGCCGACGTCGCCGGACCCTGCGACGCCTGACCCGCGCGCCTGTCAGGCCGGGGTGCCGCCGCCGGCCGCGAGCACGGGTCGATGTTCGGAGGGCCCGAGATCGCGCTCGACCCGGCCGCCCGAGAGCACCACCACGCGCTGCGCCATCGCGATCGTCTCGCTGCGGTGCGCGACGATGATGCGCGTCAGCGCGATCTGCCGGATGGCGGCGTTGACGGCATGCTCGTTCTCGTTGTCGAGGTGGCTGGTCGCTTCGTCGAGCACCAGTAGCCGGGGACGGCGATAGAGGGCTCGCGCCAGCAGGATGCGCTGCTTCTGGCCGCCTGACAGGCCGGTGCCGATGTCGCCGATCAGCGTGTTGTAGCCCATGGGCATCGCCACGATCTCGGCGTGCACTGCCGCCTGGGTGGCGCAGGACTCGACCTGCCCGCGGTCGACCGCCGGATCGAAGAAGCAGATGTTGTCCTCGATCGTGCCGGAGAACAGGTGGTCGTCCTGCATCACCGTGCCGACCAGGTGCCGGTAGTTGGACAGGCCCAGCTGCTTCAACTTCACGCCGCCGATCAGGATCTCGCCCGAGGTCGGTTCCATCAGCCCCATCAGCAGCTTGACCAGCGTCGTCTTGCCGCAGCCGGACTTGCCGGTGATCGCGATGCACTGGCCGGCGGGGATCTCCAGGTCCAGGCCGTCGATCACGTAGGGCTCGCCCTCGGAATAGCGGAACGAGAGGTTGCGCACCTGGATGGACGGCTCGATGCCCGCCGCGTCCGTCTCGAACGCATCGTCCTCCTCGGGCTCGGTGAGCAGGATGTCGGCCACGCGCTCGCCGTGCAGGCGCAACATGCGCAGGTCGAACAGCTTGTCCACGAGCGAGGCGACGCGCTGGCTGAACTGTTCCTTGTAGCCGAGGAACGCGAACAGGGCGCCGAGCGAGAACCGGTGGTCGAGCACGGCCAGCGCGGCCAGCCAGATGACCAGCACGCGTTCGGCGTTGAACAGCAGCGCGTTGCCGGTCTGGTACGAGATCGACAGCTTGGAGATGCGCAGGTCGGCGTTGAATTGTTCGGCCAGCGCGTTCATCCAGCCGATGCGCCGCTCCTGCGCGCGCCCGAACAGCCGCACGCTCTGGATCCCGCGCGCCGACTCGAGGAAGAAGGTCTGCTGGCGCGCGAAGTGCACGATCTGCTGCGCCGTCGCCTCGCGCAGCGCGCGGAACACCGTCCAGCGCAGAAGCGTGTAGAGCCCGACCGCGCCGCAGGCCACCAGCGTCAGCGGCACGCTGTAGAGGAACATCACGACCAGCGTCGCGAACACCAGCAGCCCGTCGATCACGCCCTCGACGAACTGCGCGGTCAGGCTGCGCTGGATGGCCTGGATCGAGCCGAAGCGCGACACGATGTCGCCGAGGTGGCGCTTCTCGAAGTAGGGCAGCGGCAGGCGCATCAGGTGCGCGAACGCGTTGCCGAACCACTGGAAGTTCAGGCTGGTCGACAGCACGGTCGTCACCCACGAGCGCACGGCCGTGATGCTCGATTGCACGACCACCAGCATCAGAAAGCCCAACGCCAGCACGGTCACGAGTTCGCGGTCGGCCGAGACGAGCGCCTCGTCGACCACCCACTGCATGTAGAACGGCGCGACGAGCGCGCACACCTGCAGCGCGATGCCCAGCAGCAGCAGTTGCGCCAGCCCGCGGCGCAGTCCGATGATGGGCCCCATCAGCGAGAGCAGGCTGAACGACGGCGCGGGCTGCTCCTGGCGGAAGTCGCTGCCCGGCGTGAGTTCGAGCGCCACGCCGGTGAAATACTCGGCGACGCCGGACAGGGGCATCCGCCGCTCGCCATGGGCCGGGTCGAGGATGACCGCGCGGCGCCGGCTCACCGACGTCAGCACGACGAAGTGGTTCATGCCCCAGTGCAGCACGCAGGGCAGCCGCAGGCCGGACAGCGCGTCGAGGTCGAGCTTGAGCGGCCGCGCCTGCAGGCCGAGCGAGCCCGCCATCGCGATCAGGCTCTTGAGGGCCACGCCCTTGAGCGACACCGGGAAGCGCCGGCGCAGGCTGCGCAGGTCGACGTGCGAGCCGTGATGGACGGCGATCATCGCCAGGCAGGCGAGACCGCATTCGGCGGCCTCCGTCTGCAGGATCAGCGGCGTGCGCTTGCGGCGCCAGAACGCGTAGTCGGGGGCGTGCGTCATCGCTAGACCTTGCCCATCACGCTGTAGAGCGGCTCCAGCACCCACTCGTAGAGCTTGCGGCGATCGAGCAGCACGCTGGCATCGACGGTCATGCCGGGGCGCAGCGGCTCGTCCTGCCCATAGGCCTGCACGGACGGGCGGTCGAGCGCAACGCGCACGCGATAGACGGGCTCGGAGTCGGTCGCGGCGGAAAAGGGCAGGTCCTGGGGACGCATCGCGGTGCGCGACACCTCCTGCACGTGCCCGACGTGCTGGCCGAACTTCTGGTACGCGAAGGCCTGGTAGCGCAGCTGGACCACCATGCCCGGCTTGATGAATCCGGCGGAACGGGACGGCACGTAGAGTTCGGCGACCAGGGGCTCGCCCGCCGGCAGCAGCGTCGCCATCGGCTGGTCCTCGGCGATGCGCTGGCCGGGCTCGACGGTCACGCCGGTGATGACGCCGTCCTGCTCCGCGCGCACGAACCATTCGCGCCGTGCCTTGTTCTCCACGAGCTGCTGGTCGAGCGAGGCGATGCTGCGCGCGCCGTTCTGCGCGTCGCGCTGGCCCTGGAGCGCGGCGTCGCGCAGCTGCGCGCGCGCGGCCTCGATGTCGCGCTGCGTCGAGTTGGCCGCGCGTTCGAGGTCGGCGGCGCGCTGTTGCTGGTCGAGCAGGTCGGCCTCGCGATCCTGCAGCGCGGCCGCCGAGACGAATCCGTCCCGTCGCAGGTTCTGCGTGCGCGCGACCGCCTCCTGCGCCAGCGCGACCCGGCGCGCCTGGAGCGCCTGCTGCGCCTGGATGTGCCGCAGGTCGGCCGCGAGCTCGTCGCCGCGGCGGCGTGCGGCCTCGACGCGCTGGACGGCCTGCTCGCCCTGCTTGTCCTGGTCGACCTCGAGGCTCCTGCGCTGCTGCGACAACAGGTCCGAGATCTGCCGGTCGACGTCGACGCCGGCCGGGCCGATGCGCTCGTTGCTCATCCCGAACAGCACCTGCCCGGCGACCACGTGGTCACCTTCGTGGACGGCCCGGCTGCTCACCACGCCGGCCTGCGCCGACGCGATGCGAACCACGCCGTGCGCCGGAAGGATGACGCCGGCCACCTGGGCCTTGCGCGTGAAGCTGAAACACGCGAAGAACAGGACGACGGCGATCGCGATCCCCACGAACAAGGCCGTGAGCACGGTGAACGACAGCGGACGTGCCAGCAGCACCTTGCCATGCGACGCGCCGCTGCTGTGCTTCAGGGCCTGGACGCGAAAGAGGGGTGGAGGGGTCTGCGGGGTCATGCTCGTGGCGCCTCGCGCCGGTCCCGGAGGTGCGCGGGGGTGCCGGCGGATGTCGAATCGCCGCAAATGTACACGTGGGCCGCCGTCGAAACGGGATGCGCGACCGCGACGTTGTTGCAAACCATCATGCCGCGCACGGCCGGGCCGAGGCCCGCACCGCGTGCGCGCTTCTCCGGCATCCACGCATGGTCCCGGCGTCCTTTGGAACCCCTATTCAGGGGGTGTTCAGGTCGAAGATCTCGGCTTCGGAAACCTGTTCGTCCCGGGCCTCTCGCAGACGGTGTTCTCGCATACCCTTGCCTGTATCCGTATCAATTTGCAAGGGTATCGATCCGCAGGTGCAGCACTCGAAAGCCGCGGGCACAATCCGCCGCGCCCGACGATCCTCGGCCGAATCGGCCAAGGGGGATCGGGCGCATGGCCGACCCGAGTCCGGGCGGCCTCATTCTCAATCCAAGGAGAGTTTCCATGAACCAGGAAAAGTCGCAGCAACCGCAATCGCTCGAACTGCTCGAAGCCGAAATCGAGCAAGTCAGCGGCGGTGCGATCGGCGAGATCCAGCGCCAATACCAACAGTCGCTGTCGGACGACAACACCAAGGCCGCTGCTCGCTGATCACGCGACCTTGAAAAGGGCGGATGTCCGCATCCGTCCCTGGTGTGCTGTCCCGGTTCGCCGGGCACCTTGCCGCGGCGGGTCGCTGTCCCGCCGTGGCATTCATCAAGAGCCGCAGCGCCATCCCATGTTCCACAAGATTCTCGTCGTCGGACTCGGCGATCTGGCCGAGCGCATCGTCACCCGACTGGCGACCGCCGGCGGCGTCGAACTCGTCCTGGCCGGCCGTCGACCCGAGGTGGCCGCCGCGCTGGCGCGCTTCGCGTCCAGCCTGGGCGACATCGCCGCGCGCGGCGTGCCGCTGGATGCGCTCGACCGCGCGCAGGTGGCCGAGCTCGTCGCGCGCGAACGGCCCGCGCTGATCGTGCAATGCGCGGCCCTGGTGTCGCCCTGGGCGCTGGGCGGCCGGGAAGATGCGGCGGCCGTCGCGCTGCGCGCCGCCGGCTTCGCGCTGCAGCTGTGCGCGCAGCTGCCTTGCGTCGCGGCCGTGACCGCCGCCGCGCGGGACGCGGGTCACGCGGGCCCGATCGTCAACTGTTCGTATCCGGACCTCACGCATCCCGTCCTGCACCGATCGGGCGTCGCGCCCGACGTCGGGATCGGCAACGCCGGCATGGTGCAGGCGCTGGCGCGCGCCGCGCTCGGCCATGCGGAGCGCGAGGCGCCGTTGCGCGTCGTCGCCCATCACTTCCATGTCGGCGCCGTGGCGCGCAGCGACGCGGCGCTGCTGGGCGGACTGCCGCTGCCGCGCATCTTCGCCGGCGACCGCGAAGTGGATGCCGCGCCGCTGCTGTTCGGGCACGCGCCGATCGCGCTGGACCGCCGTCTCAACGAGTTGACGGCCATGCATGCCGCCACCTTGATCCGCGCGATGCTGCCGGGCGGCGCGCCGCTGCTCACCGCCGCGCCCGGCCCGCTCGGCCTGCACGGCGGATGGCCCGTGCGCATCGAGCACGGCCGCGTGGACCTGGACCTGCCCGCGGGCGCCGTGCCGTCCGACCTGGCCGCTGGCCTGGCCCGGGCCGCGCGCGGCGACGGCGTGGAGCGCATCGAGGAGGACGGCACCGTCGTCTTCACGGCGCAGGCGCAGGATCGGCTCTGGCATGTCTGCCGCGAGCTCGCACTGCCGCTCGCCCCCTCCGATGCGCTCGCGCGTGCCCGCGTGCTGCGAGACCTGATCGCGATCCGACCGTGAGCCACGCCTCCTGCCTCTACGCGCTCGTCGCCAAGACATCCGCGGCGCGCGACTTCCTGGCTGCCCAACTCCCGGCCGCCCTGCCGGCCACGTTCCCCCAGTCGCGCGACGCCTGGTGGCTGGAGCCGCACGCCGGCCTGGCCATCCATGCGCCGGTCTCCGACGCCTGCGGCGCGTTCGCGGCGGTCGGGCGCGTCCGCCGGCCCGAGTCCGGTTGGACGCCGCTCGGTGAACGCACGACGGACGAGGCGATGCTGCGACAGCTGTGCGTCGCCGGCCCGCGCGCGCTCGCGACGCTCGAAGGCGGCCACGCTGCGGTTTTCTGGGACGGCGCGCGCCAGGAGCTGTCCCTGCTGCGCGACGCGTTCGGCCAGCAGACGCTGTTCGTGCGCGAGGATGTCGCATTCTTCGTCGTCTGCAGCGAGCTCGAGCCGCTGCTGCGCGATCCGCGCTTCCACCGCGCGCTCGACGTCGAGTCCGCCTACCACTACCTGGCCTTCGGGAGCCCCGTGCCGGGTCGCACGCTCGCGCGCCGCGTGACGCGCGTGCGCGCGGGCCACCTGCTGCGCTGGACGCCCGGCGCGCCGCTGATCGAGCAGCGCCACTTCACGCCGCTGTCGCACGGCTCGCGCAAGGTCGCGGGCGACGCCGGCCGCGACGAGATCGCCCGCACGCTCGAGGACGCGATCCTCGCGCGCAGCGTTCCCGGCCGCCAGGCGCTGCTGCTGTCGGGCGGCATCGACTCGTCCTACATCGGCCTGACGCTCGCCGAGCACGCCGGCGCCGACCAGCTCGACACCTACACCGTCGAGTTCGCGGCGCCCTGGCCCGGCAACGAAGGCGAGTACGCGGCGATCGTGGCCAGGCAGGCCGGCTTGCGCCACGCGCTCGTGCCGATGTCGCCGGCCGACGCCGCGCGCCATCTGCCGAAGGTGCTGCGCGCCGCCGAGCCTTGCAGCGCCTGGGCCAGCGTCACCCATCACCACCTGCTCGATCGCATCGTCGGCGACGGCCACGGCCTGCTGCACTCGGGCCTGGGCGCCGACGAGGTCTTCGGCGGCTACTCGCGCTTCCTCGACCACTACCAGCTCCAGCGCGAGCACGAGACCGCCTTCGAGTTCGCCGATCGCATCGATCCGTTCGACGCGATGCTGTGGCAGCCGGCGCAGGCCGGACGGCGCCTGTTCCAGGGCGTGCCGCGCTTCTTCAGCGACGAGCAGCTCGCCGGCTGGTTGCAGCAGCCCTGCGCCGGCTGGGACTTCGCTGCGCTGCTGACGGCGTTCTATCGCGACTGCCGCCGCATCAAGCCGTCGGCGCACCTGTTCGAATTGATGGTCGCGCACGAGTGCCAGCACCGCGTGCCCGACTTGCTGTTCGCCGACTTCGAGCCCATCGCGCGCTCGCGCTCGCTCGCCACGGTCTACCCGTTCCTCGACACCGCCGTCGCGCGCCAGGCATGCGGCCTGGGGGCCAGCGAGCGCTTCTCGCGCGAAGGCGAGACCTGGCGCAACAAGCGCCTGTTGCGCGAGATCGCGTCACGCAGGCTGCCGCCCGAAATCATGGCGCGCAAGCCCGTGTCGTACAACGCGCCGATCCTGCTGTGGCTGAAGGATCCGGCGTTCGCCGACATCGCCATGGCCTACCTGGACCGCTGCATCCTGACCGAGATCGGGCTGCTGAGCGAAGAGGGCCTGCGCCACATCCGCGATGGCGTGACGGCCTTGACGCCCCAGTCGCCGCCCGAATCGCGGGTCGTGCTGGACCAGGCCTGGGCCGTCATCACCCTGGCGGCCTGGGTCGAGGAATGGATCGGAAGGACACCCGCATGAACGCACCCCACCCGCTGCACCTGGAGGCGAGCGACGACGTCGCCGTCCAGACGGCCCCCGCCGGCCTCGGCCGCGCCGCCGAGGCCACCCTGCTCAGGGCCGACATCGTGCGCGCGCTCCACGCCGCCGGCGGCGGCCACTACGGCGGCAGCCTCAGCGTCATCGACGTGCTGCTCACGCTGTATCGCGGCCACGTCCGCGTGAACCCGCGCGCTCCGCGCCATCCCGACCGCGACCGGCTGCTGCTGTCCAAGGGCCACGCCGCCGTCGCGCTGTACGCGGTGCTGCGCCGGCTCGGCTTCTTCGACGACGACCTGTGCACCTACGCCGATCACGCATCGATCCTCGAGGGCCATCCCGACATGAAGACGGTGCCCGGCGTCGACTTCTCCACCGGTTCCCTCGGCCAGGGCCTGTCGGTCGGCTGCGGCATGGCGATCGCCCTGCGCGAGACGGGCCGCCGGGTGTTCGTCGTCCTGGGCGACGGCGAATGCCAGGAGGGCCAGGTCTGGGAAGCCGCGATGTTCGCCTCGGCCAACGCGATCGCCAACCTCACGGCGGTGGTCGACTGCAACGGCCTGCAGGAGTGGGGGCTGCGGGATCGCGACGGCACGGCGCTCGCGCCGCTCACGCGGGCGGCGCAGAAGTGGCGCGCCTTCGGGTGGAACGTCGTCGAGTGCGACGGCCATGACTTCGCCGCCATCGACGCCGCCCTGGGCGCCCGGCACGCCGACCCGCACGCCCCGACCGCGGTCATCTGCCACACGCGCAAGGGCCGGGGCGTACCCGTCGCCGAGACGCGCGCCGACGAATTCCACTGCGCCGCGATGACCGACGAGGAGCACCTCGCCACTCTGCGCCATCTCCTGCCGAACCATGAAACTCGCTGACCACGCCGGGCACGCCCTCGCGCGCCGCGCCGTCCTCGACCCGCGCATCGTCGTCCTCGACGGCGACCTCGCCGACTCGGACGGCGCCATGCACTTCGCGCACGCGCACCCGGAGCGCTTCTTCGCCGCCGGCATCGCGGAGCAGAACATGGTCTGCGTGGCCGCGGGCATGGCCGAATGCGGCTGGCGTCCGAGCGTCTTCTCGTTCGCCGCGTTCCTCTGCTATCGCGCCTACGACCAGGTGCGCGTGAGCCTGTCGCAGGCGTCGATGCCGGTGACGCTCGTCGCGTCGCACGCGGGCGGCCTGTCGGGCCGCAACGGCAAGACGCACGCCGCGCCGAACGACGTGGCGATCATGCTGGGCCTGCCTCACATGGACGTGTGGGCGCCGGCCGACCAGGCCGACGTCGAGTTCGCCCTGGCCGAGGTCGGGCGCTCGCAGGCACCGTCCTACATCCGCCTGCCGCGCACGCCGCTGGGCGAGCGCGATGCCTTGCCCGGCGAGGCGGCGGCGTTCCGCTTCCTGCGTCCGGCGCGCAGGACGCTGCTCGTGTCCACGGGCCTGGCCACGCACTGGGCGATGGCGGCGGCGCGCGAGCTCGAGGCGCTGGGCATCGACGTGGGCGTGCTGCACCTGGCGCGCATCACGCCCGACCTGCCTGCCGGGCTGGCGCTCGCCGGCGTCGAGCGCAGCTTCGTGATCGAGGATCACGTGCCGCACGGTGGCCTGGCCTCGCATGCGCGCAGCTGGGCCGGCCTCGGCGAGGTGACCGGCATCACCTGGCCCGCCGACTTCTGCGGCAAGTCCGGCAGCGACGACGAGGTCCGCGCCGAGCACGGGCTCGACGCGCCCGCGATCGCGGCTCGCGTCGCGCGCGCGTTGCGCGCCTGACGCCGGCATCCGCGCGAAACCATCGAAAGGAAACTCCCCATGCTGTCGATCGTCGTGACCTGGCGGGACCGGGTCGAACTCGCCCGCGCATTGCCCAGCCTTCTGGAGACCGCCGCGCTCGCGCACGGCGATCTCACCGTGGTCAACTTCTCCGGCTCGCCCGCGCTGCTGCGCGAGCAGATCGCCAGTGCCGCGCG
>DATCRO010000454.1:0-9734 GCA_036569025.1 Burkholderiaceae bacterium | reverse complement strand
CTCCTGGGCACGACCGCGCAGTCCTGGCCCGCCAAGGGCGAGATCGACGTGATGGAGCAGGGCCACAGGCAGGCCTCCTGGTCGGCGGCCGGCGCCCCCTCGCCGAACAATTTCGTCGGCTCGAACGTGATCACCTACCAGCAGGCGGCCTGCGTCCCGGGCAACGAGTCGTGCGCCGCATCGACCTCCTGGCAGACCAAGAGCTGGTACGTGGCGCCGACGTCGCTCGCCAACCGCTTCGTCACGTATCGCCTGTACTGGACCGATACGCAGATGCGCTTCACGATCGTCGACAACGGCGTCGAGCACGACATGTACGACGCCCCGCTGCCGGTCAATTCGCCGTCGCTGCAGGCCCCGTTCTACCTGCTGCTGAACCTGGCGGTCGGCGGCAACTTCACGGACGCCGCGACGCCCGGCCAGGTGACCGCGCCGCTGCCGGGCACGATGTACGTCGACTACGTGCGTGTCTATCAGCTGGACGGCAAGGGCACGGTCAAGCTGGGCAACCAGATCGTTCCCGAGACCGGCAAGTTCGGCGTCTTCACCGACAACACCCCCGTGACCCACAAGCTGGTGGCCGGGACGAGCTCCGACATCTACATGTGGAACACCGCGTCGATGGCGGCCGGCAACATCGCCCCGTTCGAAGGCAGCAACGTCATCGCCTGGGCCTACACGGCGCCCGGCCAGTGGTTCGGCGGCGGCATCCAGTCGCGCGACATCAAGGACATGACGAACTTCCGCAACGGCAAGATGTCGTTCCGGATCAAGATCCCGGCGAACGTGTCCTTCAAGGTCGGCATCGGCGACACCTACACCAACCAGAACTGGATCAGCTTCCCGGCCAACGCGCCCACCTACGGCCTGGTGCGCAACGGCGACTGGGCGCAGGCGACGATCCCGGTCTCCGACCTGGCCGGTCCGAAGGTGGCGCTGCAATCCCTGCACGACATCTTCATGATCGCGAACGACTCGCCCGTGCCGGGTGCCACGTTCCAGTTCGCGGTCGACGACATCGTCTGGGATTCGGGCACGGCCACGCCGCCGCCGCCGCCCAGCGGCCCGACGTCCATCACGCAGACCTCGGCCAGCACGCTGCAGCTGAACACATCGACCGGCAGCTGGGCCGACGTGCACTACACCGTCAACAACGGCGGCCAGATGAACGTGCGCATGACCCTGAGCGGCAGCACCAACACCTACGTGATCAGCGGCCTGAAGACGGGTGACGTGGTCAAGTACAGCTTCACGTACTGGGACACCACGAAGAACTACGCGATCGACACCGCGCAGCAAAGCTACACGATGCAGTGACGCGGGCGCGGACCGCCCGTCGGCACCGCCAGCGATGTGTCCAGGCCCGCCTCGCGCGGGCCTTTCTCGTTGGCCGCATCCCCGATGTTCCGGCGCCGCCTGAACCCGGCGGGCGCCGGCGCGCGAGGCTTACCTTGGCTGCGACGCCGCGGACGCCGCGGCCTGCACCGCCGCCACGGTCGGCCCGGGCGCGACGAGCGGCACGCCCATCGCGCGCAGTTCGGCCGTCGCGCCTTCGTACTCGTGGAAGTTGACCGGGCACTCCTTGGCCGCGGCGCGGAACTGTTCGACGGCGTCGGCGCGCTGGCCCAGGAGGGCGTCCTCGCCCAGATAGAAGTGGGCCTCGCAGACCTGCGACAGGTCGCGCGCGTCCTGCGAGCGCTTCGCGTCGGCCAGCAGCGTGGCGGCGTCGATCGAGCCGCGCATGAAGTCGATCACCGGTGCCGGCCATGGCAGGCCGGGGCCGGGCGGGGTGCCGGGGCCCAGCGCGCCGCCGGCGCGTTCCACGCCGTTCAGGCGCGCGAGCGCGAGGTAGCGCCAGATGCGCCAGTACAGGCCGTCGGGCGCCGGCGGCGGACGACGGGCCAGCGACGCCGCCGCGTCGCCGAACTGGCGCATGAGGAACTGCGTCGAGCCGATGACGAACGGATCGTCCGGCCGCGGCGCGAGGGCGTGCGCGGCCTCGTAGTCGGCCAGCGCGCCGGCATGGTCGCCCGCGTTGTTGCGCAGCACGCCGCGCAGCCGCAGCACGACCGGCGACTTCGGATCGAGGGCCAGCGCGTGCTCGACGTCGGTCCGCGCGGCGGCGAAGTCGGGCCTGGCCACGTTGATCGAGGCGCGCATCTCCCAGGCCTGGGGCGAACCCGGCCGTGCCGCGATCACGCGATCGATGTCGGCCAGCGCCGCCTCGGGGTCCTTCTTGGCCGACGCCAGTTCGGCGTGCATCATCGCCAGGCCCACATCGTCTGGCGCCGCCTTGGCCGCGGCCTCGATGCCGGCGGGCGTGAGCTGGTTGGCGAGCTTGAGCTTCAAACCGGCGCGCGCGGTGACGAAGCGCAGGTCCTCGGGCAGGAACTGGTCGGCGCGCGCCAGCGCGGCCAGCGCGGCGTCGTTGCGGTTGGCCGCGCGGTCGGCGTCGGCGGCCTTGGCCAGTGCCAGCGCGCAGGCGCGGTTGGCGGCCTTGTCGGCGGTGGGCGCCGCGCACCTGGCGGCGGCGGGCGTGGACGCGGGGGAGGCGGGCGGCGCGGCCGCGTCGGCACCCAGGGCGGGCAGGGTCAGCGAGGCCGCGAGCAGGGCGGCGGTCGCGCGGAGCGGGACGTTCATGCGATACGGTCGAGAAGGCAGCGGGTGCCGATGCCGGCGATCTTGCCATGGGCCTGTAAAAGCGCCCGAACGGTCGCGCGCTACCATCCGCCGGTCGTCATGGGAGGTCCGGGGCAATGAGCCAGCAAGAACGATTCGCGCCAGCCGCAGGTACGCCGCCGCCGGCGCTCGGCGACATCCGCTACGGCTCCGACCCCAACGGCCTGATCTGCGGCTACCTGTTCGCGGGCGGCGGGCCGGGCGTGGCCATCGACCTGGCCGGCGCGCTGGCCTGGCTCGCCGATGAAGCGTCGGCCGCGCAGGGCGACTTCGTCTGGCTGCACTTCAACCTCACCGACGCGGGCGCCGAGCGCTGGATCGCGGCGAACCTGGCCGTCGCGCCGGAGTTCTTCGAGGCGCTGCACGAGGGCTCGCGCTCCACGCGCATCGAGGACGCGCGCGACACGCTGGTGGCCGTGGTCAACGACGTGTCCTTCGAGTTCTCGTTCGACCCGTCGCAGATCGAGACGCTGTGGGCCAACGTCGGTCCGCGCATGGCGATCACGGCGCGCGTGCACGCGCTGCGCTCGATCGACCGCCTGCGCCACGCGGTGCGCCAGGGCATCACGTTCCGCTCGTCGCTGCTGTTCCTCGATCGCCTGCTGCGCGACCAGGGCGACGTGCTGGTGCGCATCGTGCGCCAGGCCACGCTGCAGGTCGACGAGGTGGAGGACAAGCTGCTGGTCGGGCGCCTGGGCGACAAGCGCGAGGACCTGGGCAAGCTGCGCCGCGTGCTGGTGCGTCTGCAGCGCCTGCTGGCGCCCGAGCCCGGCGCGCTGTTCCGCCTGCTGCGCCAGCCGCCGCCGTGGACGGGCGAGACGGACCTCGACGCGCTGCGCCAGGCCACCGAGGAGTTCTCGCTGGTGCTGCGCGACCTCGATTCGCTGCAGGACCGCATCAAGCTGCTGCAGGACGAGATCGCCGCGCAGGTGGGCGAGCACACGAACTCCAGCGTGTTCACGCTGACGGTCGTGACCGTGCTCGCGCTGCCGATCAACCTCGTGGCGGGCCTGCTGGGCATGAACGTCGGCGGCATCCCGCTCGCGCAGGACCCGCACGGCTTCCTGTGGGTGGCCGCCCTGGTGGGCGGCTTCACCGCGCTGGCCGGCTGGATCGCCTTCCGCCGCCGGGATTGATCAGGCCAGTGCCGGATAGTCGGTGTAGCCCTTGGCGCCCGGCGTGTAGAACGTGTCCATGTCGACGTCGTTCATCGGCGCGGCGGCCTTCATGCGCGCGACGAGGTCGGGGTTGGCGAGGAACGGGCGGCCGAAGGCCACCAGGTCGGCCTCGCCCCGGGCCAGCACCTGCTCCGCGCTCGCCGCGTCGAAGCCGCCGGCGGCGATGAACGGGCCGTTGAACGCGCGCCGCAGGGTAGTCTTGATCGCGGCCGGCACGGCCGGGGCACCCATCGCCGAGTGATCGAGCACGTGCAGGTAGAGCAGGCCCAGCGTCGACAGCTCGGTGACCAGCGCGAGGTACTGCGCCTCGACATCGGCGAACGGGCCGGTGCCGTTGAACACGCCGTAGGGCGACAGGCGGATGCCCACCTTGTCGCCGCCGATGGCCGCGGCCGCGGCGCGCGCCACCTCCAGCGCGAAGCGGTTGCGGCCGGCGATCGTGCCGCCGTAGCGGTCGGTGCGCGTGTTGACGTTCGGGTTGAGGAACTGCTCGATCAGGTAGCCGTTGGCCGCGTGCAGCTCGACGCCGTCGAAGCCGGCCTCGACGGCCAGGCGCGCGGACTGCGCGAACTCGTCGACCGCGCGGGCGATGTCGGCCTCGGTCATCGCGCGCGGCGGGGTGTGCGGCTGCATGCCCTGGCTGTCGGTGTACATCTGGCCGGGCAGCGCCTCGGCGGTCGGGCCCAGCACTTGCGCGCCGGCCGGCAGGTTGGCGAGATGGCCGACGCGACCGGTGTGCATCAGCTGCACCACGATGCGGCCGCCGGCGGCGTGCACCGCGTCGGTGACCAGCTTCCACCCGGCCACGTGGCGCGCGTCGAACAGGCCGGGGATGCGGGCGTAGCCCAGGCCGTCGGGCGACGGCGACGTGCCTTCGGTGACGATCAGGCCGGCGGACGCGCGCTGCGCGTAGTACTCGGCCATCAACGCGTTGGGCGTGTTGGCCTCGACGGCGCGGCTGCGCGTCATCGGCGACATCACCGTGCGGTTGGACAGTTGCAGGTTGCGGATGCGGATCGGGTCGAACAGCATGGCGGGTCTTGGTGGAAGAGTTGAGATTTGCGCCGATGATAGGAGCGGGACGCGTTGTCCTCATGGCCTGTCATGCCTTTCGGAAACTGGCAGGACTAGGATGGCCCCATGACCCGCCCGCCGTCGATGTCCACCCGCGCGAAGGCCGCCGCCGCGGCCTTCGCGCCGGCCGGCCTCGCGGGCGAAGTCGATGCGGTCAAGGCCGCCGCCGCCGTGGCCCGCGACCAGCCGGCGCTGGTGGCGGCGCCCGTCGTGTGGTTGCGAGATCACCCCGGCGACATGGCGCCGCCGGCGGCGGCCGACGTCGCGGCGCTGCGCGCCTTCCTGCTGGCGCTCGAGGGCGAGGCGGCGGGCACATCGGACCCACCGGACCCGGCGGCCGCCGACGCACCGCGCTCGGCGCTCGACGCTCCGCTGTGCGCGCTGTGCCGCGGCCGCTGCTGCCGCTTCGGCCTCGACGGCCGGGCCTTCCTGGAGCCGCAGCACCTGCGCGCCTGGCTCGCGCGCCATCCGGGCGCGGCCTGGGCCGACGCGGTCGGCCACTGGCTGGGCTTCATCGGCGCGGAGCACCTGCGCGGCTCGTGCCTGTTCCATGGGCGCGCAGGCTGCACGCTGCCACGCGAGCGCCGCTCCGACGTGTGCAACCAGTTCGCGTGCGACGCGCTGGAGCAGGCGCGCGACGTGGCGGCGGCGGATCCGCGGGCGGTCGTCGTGGCGGGCATCGCGGCGTCGCGTGAACTGCGCGGTGTCGCCGAGGTGTCGCGCGCGGGCGTGCGGCCGCTGCTTCCCTGAACGAGCGCCGGCAGCGCCGCACGAGAAGGCCGCGCGTCCGCAGGCATGCGCGACCCGCAGGGCGACAAGGGTCGCTTCTTTCTTATTTCTCGCCGTAGTGGTCCGGCACCATCATCTCTTCCGGCACGGCTTGGCGCGAGTAGTGCTCATGGCGCATGCGCTCGGGCAACTGCACGGGCGGGTGCTGGACCTCGGTGTACGGGAACTGCCCGAGCAGGTGATGGATGCAGTTCAGGCGCGCCAGCTTCTTGTCGACGGCCTGCACGACCCACCACGGCGACTCGGCCGAATGCGTGCGTTCCAGCATCACTTCCTTGGCCTTGGTGTACTCCTCCCAGCGGCGCCGGCTCTCGAGGTCCATCGGGCTCAGCTTCCACTGCTTGAGCGGGTCGTGGATGCGGCTGAGGAAGCGCAGCTCCTGCTCGTCGTCGGTGATCGAGAACCAGTACTTGATCAGCTTGATGCCCGAGCGCTGCAGCATGCCTTCGAACGCGGGCACGGAGCGGAAGAACTCCTCGTATTCGTCGTCGGTGCAAAAGCCCATCACGCGCTCGACGCCGGCGCGGTTGTACCAGCTGCGGTCGAACAGCACCATCTCGCCGGCGGCGGGCAGGTGCGCGGCGTAGCGCTGGAAGTACCACTGCGTGCGCTCGCGGTCGTTGGGCGCGGGCAGGGCGACGGTGCGGCACACGCGCGGGTTCAGGCGCTGCGTGATGCGCTTGATGACGCCGCCCTTGCCGGCCGCGTCGCGGCCCTCGAACAGGATGACCACCTTCTGGCGCGTGCTCGACACCCAGTCCTGCAGCTTCACGAGCTCGCCCTGCAGGCGGAACAGCTCGCGGAAGTAGCGCACGCGCTCGGCCGCGTCCTCGCCGCTGGCGTCCAGCGGGTCGGCGACGAGGCGGTCCTCCATCTCCATCTCGATCTCTTCGTCGTAGCCGTCGACGAGCTCGCGCTCGATGCGGCGGCGCATCGCGTCCTGGTCGAACAGTGCGTTCATGCGTTCCCTCCGTTCAGAACAGCTTGGCCAGCAGCCAGTACAGGCAGCCGGACAGCAGCACCGCCGCCGGCAGCGTCAGCACCCAGGCCATCGCGAGGTTGCGGATCGTGGCCCACTGCAGGCCCGACCGGTTCGCGGCCATCGTGCCGGCCACGCCGGACGACAGCACGTGCGTGGTGGACACCGGCAGGCCGAAGTTGTCGGCCAGGCCGATCGTGAACATCGCCACCAGTTCGGCCGAGCCGCCCTGTGCGTAGGTCAGGTGCGACTTGCCGATCTTCTCGCCGACCGTCACGACGATGCGCTTCCAGCCCACCATCGTGCCCAGGCCCAGCGCGATGGCCACGACCACCTTCACCCACAGCGGGATGAACTTGGTCGCGCCGTCGATGTCCTTCTTGAACGCCATCAGCTTGTCGTGCATGCCGGCGTCGAGCCTGACACGGCTGTCCTTGTCGACGAGGCGGATCGTCTCGGAGGCCAGGTACATGTCGTTGCGCACGTTGGCCACGGTCGCGGCGGGCACCTTGGCAAGCGTGTCGTGCTGCTGCACCTGGTCGCCGATCGAGCCGGCGATGGCGGCCAGCGCGGGCAGGGTGTCGGACTCGACCACCTTGGTGCGGACATAGTGCGAGAGCGTCGCGCGCGCGTCCGCGGGCGCGGCGCCCGGCGCAGCCGCGGTCAGCGAATCGTGCGTCGCATGCGCGACGATCGCGAACTGCGCGGTCTGGTCGACGGGCATCGCCCGGTTCAGCGCGTACGAGATCGGCACCGTGCCCACCAGGATCAGCATGATCAGGCCCATGCCCTTCTGGCCGTCGTTGGAGCCGTGCGAGAACGACACGCCGGTGCAGGTCAGCACCAGCAGTCCGCGGATCCACCACGGCGGCGGCGTCGAGCCCTTGGGCGCCTCGTACAGCGCCTTGTTCCTGACCAGCGCGCGCACCGCCAGCAGCAGCAGCGCCGATGCGATGAAGCCGATCAGCGGCGACAGCAGCAGCGACCAGCCGATCTTGACGGCCTGCGACCAGTCCACGCCGCTGGTGCCGTCGCGGCCGTGCATCAGCGCGTTGGCCACGCCCACGCCGATGATGGAGCCGATCAGCGTGTGCGACGACGACGCCGGCAGGCCCAGCGCCCAGGTGCCCAGGTTCCACACGATGGCCGCGATCAGCAGCGCGAACACCATCGCGAAGCCCGCCGACGAACCCACCTGCAGGATCAGCTCCACCGGCAGCAGCGAGATGATGCCGAAGGCCACCGCGCCGCTGGACACGAGTACGCCCAGGAAGTTGAACAGGCCCGACCACGCGACGGCCACCTGCGGCGGCAGCGAGTTGGTGTAGATCACCGTCGCGACCGCGTTGGCGGTGTCGTGGAAGCCGTTGACGAACTCGAAGCCAAGCGCGATCAGCAGCGCCAGGCCCAGCAGCACGAACGGCCAGATCGCGGTGGCCTGCTCGCCGGAGCCGGCATAGTCGGTGGCGATGCTCCAGGCCGTGTAGCCCAGGCCCGCCAGCAGCAGGGCGGCGAACACGATCCACGTGGCCGCGCCTGGCTTGTGGTCCAGGCGCGGCCGGCTGGACGCGGCCAGCCCGCCGGGCATCGAGCCGACATTGGTGTTCATGGCAGTGATCCCTCTTTCTGACTTGACGTGCGACAACCGGGGGATCGTCGGGCGGTCGCATGACAACGGGGTGACAGGCGCTCGCGCGCAAAGGCGGGCGCGCGATGCGTGAGGCTCGCGGGGAAGGTCGCCTGCCGATCGGCGGGGCCGCACACGCCCTGTGGCGCGTCGCGCGCCGGCCGGGTCGACCCCGGATCGATGGCAGGGACGATCGGAACGGGCGCGACAATTGCCGCCCGTCCTCGCACTCCTCATCTGGAGACGCCATGATTCCCGTCTTCGACCGCATCGACCACATCCATGTCTACGTCGCCAACCGCAACAAGGCGGAGCAGTGGTATGCCGACGTGATGGGCTTCTCGCGCGTGCCCGAGCTGGAGGCCTGGGCCGCGGACGGCCCGCTCACGCTGGGCAATTCGTCGGGCACCGTGCACATCGCGCTGTTCGAGGCTGCACCGCAACCCTGCCGCAGCGTGATCGCGCTGTCGGTGGGCGCCGCGGAGTTCGTCGCGTGGCGCCAGCACCTGGTCGACAAGCTCCGGCAACCCGTCGAGCCCGAGGACCACCAGCTCTCGTGGTCGCTGTACTTCGCCGATCCCGACGGCAACCCGTGGGAGATCACGAGCTATCAGCACGCGGTCGTGGCGACCCTGCTCAAGCCCGTCGGAACCTGAGGACTTCGGCACGGCGGTGATACTGCGTGGACAGGAGCGCCACGATGCCGTCACCGCAAACCCTCGAGCGATTCATCGCGATGGTCGAGAGCAACGACCACGCACAGGCCTGCGAGCTGTTCTACACCGAGCACTCGACGATGCAGGAGAACCAGGGCACGCCGCGCGTCGGGCGCGACGCGCACGTCGCCAACGAGCGCCAGGTGATGGCGCGTGCCGAGGCCGTCACGTCCACCTGCGTGCGGCCGGTGCTGGTCAATGGCGACCATGTCGTCATCCGCTGGATCTTCCAGTTCACCTGGCGCGACGGCAGCATCACGCGCATGGAGGAACTCGCGTGGCAGCGCTGGGAGGGCGAGCGGATCGCCGAGGAGACGTTCTTCTACGATCCGGCGCAGCGGGTGCCGCACCGGCCGTGAGGGTCGTCACTGCGGGGTCAGCAGCGTGTCCAGGATGATGCCGGTGGCGATGGCCGCCAGCACGTAGTCGCCGTTGACCTCGACCCAGTGGTAGCCGCGCGGCGGCGGGGCGAGGTTGCGGGCATGCCAGTCGGCCACTTCGTGGCGATGGCCCCAGTACTCGTTGGGCAGGCGGTCGCCGCGATGCCAGCCGTGGTCGGGGCCGACGCCGCGGTAGTCGTCATGGCGGTAGCCCGGATGGTTCCACTCGTGGTGGGCATGCCAGTCGTGGTCGTACGGGTCGGCCATCGAGATCGCCGGCATGGCGGTCGCCACCAGCGCGGCGACGAGGGG
>DATCRO010000453.1:0-3417 GCA_036569025.1 Burkholderiaceae bacterium | reverse complement strand
GGCGCCATCCGTCGATTGCCAGTGCGCGCGCGGCGAGCCAGCAGGCGCATGCGGTCACTGTCGTCGCCCGCGCGGCCGTCCAGCCTCGGCTGTCCGTCGGTTTCGTGGCGGCACGCGGCAACGATCTGGACGCCAGCACGCATGTGTCCAGCGAGCGGTCGATCGGCCCCAACCTGGCCTGGTCGCCCGACATCAACGGTGCCGTGGCACGCCGGGTCGAGCGCGCGAAGGCGTTGGAAGACGAACAGCGCGCCAACGAGAGTGCAGCGGCGCTGGCCCTGGCGACGGAGGTCGTGGTGGATTCCATCGCCATGGCCGCCGCGGACGAACGACGCCAGGCGATGTCGGCGATCGTGGCGATCGACGAGTCGCTGGCAGAAATGGCGCGTCGCGCATGGCGGGCCGGCAGGAGCGCGCAGGTGGACGTGTTCGCCGCCGAGCAGCGCGTCGCCAGCGACCGCGTCGCCCTCGCGTCGATCGAGCATGACGCGTCGGCGACCCGCCAGGCGCTCGCGCTGCTGACGGGGCGCCTTCCCGGCGAATGGCTGCCGGCGTCCATCGCGCTGGATGACTTCGCCCTGCCGCGCGACCTGCCGCTGCGCCTGCCTTCCGAACTGGTGCGCCAGCGCCCGGACCTGCTCGCCGCGGAGGCCCGCCTGCATGCGGCGAGCGCGTCCATCGGGATCGCCTCGTCCGGCCTCTATCCGAACGTCACGCTGGACAGCGGCTGGACGCTGGCGGCATCGCCCGCCGCGGTGGTCGGCGGGGGGCAGGGCGTCTGGAGCCTGGCCGCGACGCTGCTCGCACCGGTCTTCGACGGACAGGACCGCCAGGCGCGCAAGCAGGCGGCGGTGGCGGCGTATGCCGGCCAGCTCGGAGAGTACCGTGCGGCCGTGCTCCAGGCGTTCGGCGAGGTCGCGGCTGCCATGCAGGCCCTCGAGCGGGACGCCATCACGGCGCCGGCCGCCGGACTGGCCTGGGAGGCGGCGGATCGCGCCGCGAACGCCGCCTGCCTCAGCCATCGGGCGGGCCGGTCCGCGCTTTCGGAATGCCTGCTGGCGCGGCGCGAGGAGCATCTGGGACGCATCACCCGCAGCGAGGCGGCCGCCGGACGCCTCGCCGACAGTGCACGCTGGTTCGCGGCGATGGGCGCCGCCGATTGACGCACCGGTCGCACGCCACATTGCGAAGGCGCAAGCGGATGGCTCGTCGTGTCGCGTATGTTGGCCCCCATGCCGGACCGCCCGATGCCGCCGATCGATCGCAGGACACTCCGCAGGTTCGCCTGGTTCGTCCTGCTGGCGGCCGCCTGGCTGCTGCTCATCGTCGCGGGCCGCGGTGCCGGGACGGCCAAGGCTGTCTCGTACGACGTCTTCGAGATCGCGCTGTCCCAGGGGCGGGTGGAGCGGGTCCAGGCCACGGACACCCTGTTGATCGGGCACCTGTGGGAAAAGGAAGGTGGCTACACCGACTTGACCACCGTGCGCGTCGATCCCGCGCTGGCCGCCCGCCTCGACCGCTTCAAGGTGCCTTACGAGCAGGTGCCCGACAGCCTGGTCGGCCGCTTCATCGCCTGGATCGCGCCCACGGCGCTGCTGGTCGCGCTGTGGTACTTCATGATGCGCCGGACCTCAGGCAGCGGCGGTCTCGGCGGGTTGATGGGCGTCGGGCGCAGCAACGCCAAGGTGCATGTCGAGAACGACACCGGCGTCACCTTCGACGACGTGGCGGGCATCGACGAGGCCAAGGCGGAGCTCGAGGAGGTGGTGCAGTTCCTGCGCCATCCGCAGGAGTTCGGGCGCCTGGGGGCGCGCATCCCGCGCGGCGTGCTGCTGGTCGGCCCGCCGGGCACGGGCAAGACGATGCTGGCCAAGGCCGTGGCCGGGCAGGCGCAGGTGCCGTTCTTCTCGATCTCCGGCAGCGAGTTCGTCGAGATGTTCGTCGGCGTGGGCGCCGCGCGGGTGCGCGACCTGTTCGAGCAGGCGCGTCAGCGGGCGCCCGCCATCGTCTTCATCGACGAACTCGACGCCCTGGGCCGGGCGCGCGGCCTGGGCGGCGGCTGGACGGGCAACGACGAGAAGGAGCAGACGCTCAACCAGCTCCTGACCGAGATGGACGGCTTCGACACGTCCGCCGGCGTGGTGATGCTGGCCGCGACCAACCGGCCGGCGATCCTCGACCCTGCGTTGCTGCGCGCCGGCCGCTTCGACCGGCAGGTGCTCATCGACCGTCCGGACCGCACGGGGCGCAACGCGATCCTCGCCGTCCACGCGCGCAAGGTGCGGCTGGACCCGGCGACCCGCCTGGACGACGTCGCGGCGCTGACCGTGGGATTCAGCGGCGCCGACCTTGCCAACCTCGTCAACGAGGCGGCCTTGGCGGCGACCCGCCGCAAGGCCGATTTCGTGGCGCGGGAGGACTTCGTCGTCGCGATCGAACGCATCGTGGCCGGACTGGAGAAGCGCCACCGCGTCCTCAACGCGAAGGAACGCGAGCGGGTCGCCTGGCACGAGATGGGACACGCACTGGTGGCCATCGCGCAGCACGGCGGCGACGTCGTGCGCAAGGTGTCGATCGTCCCGCGCGGCGTGGGCGCGTTGGGCTACACGCTGCGCAGCCCGCTCGAGGACCGCTACCTCATGTCGCGCGGCGAACTCGAGGCGCGCCTGGCCGTGCTGATGGCGGGGCGCGCGGCCGAGGTGCTCGTCTTCGGCGATGCGTCCACCGGCGCCGCCGACGACCTGGCCAAGGCGACGGACATCGCCGCCGACATGGTCAGCCGGCAAGGCATGGATGCCGCGCTCGGCAACGTCGCCTACGAGCGGCAGGCGATGCCGCCATTCGCTTTCGGCGACGGTGGGCCCCATGCCGCCAACGGCGCATCGGAGGACACGCGTCGCCGCATCGACGAGGCCGTCCGCCGCCTGCTGGGCCGGGCCTTCGACGACGCGACCCGGCTGCTTCGAACCCATCGCGCGGATCTGGATCGCTGTGCCCGGGCGCTGCTCGAACGGGAGACGCTGGACGAAGACGCGATCCTGGTCCTGGCGCCCGGCTTGCGCGACCTGAGGACGGACGAGGCCGTCGAGACGACTTGAGCGCGAGCAATCGCGGCGGGGTCGTCCGGCGCCATGCTGGATCTTTCGCAAAGGAGATCAGCATGCAATCGAACGAAGGCAACATCGACCGGGCCGCCCGCATCACCGTGGGCGTGGGCCTGTGCGTGGCGGCGCTGGTCGGCGCCCTGGGGCCCTGGGCCTGGATCGGCGTGGTGCCGCTGGCCACCGGCTTCGTGGGCTTCTGCCCGCTCTATTCGCTGTTGGGCATCAACACCTGTTCGATGGACCGGCACTGAAGCCACGGACGGCGAAGCGGCGGGCGGACTCGCCGCCTCGCCGCTTCCTGGCCGATGAAGGG
>DATCRO010000452.1:0-5677 GCA_036569025.1 Burkholderiaceae bacterium | reverse complement strand
CCCGCCGGTGTGCGCGCGAGCACCTGCCGCGCGGTGAGCATTGCCGTCGGGCACATGGTTCCGCAGCCCGTGAATCCGAAGAAGACGAGCGCGCGGCGCCGTCCCAGTTGCGCGAGATGGAAGCTATGGCCGCCCTGGTCGACGAGGTCGATGGGTCCGCCCAGGCCGGCCAATGGCGGTTCGCCGTCTTCAGGTGCAGCGGCCACCAGCAGCGGCAACAGCGCAAGCAGCCAGGCGATCATCGACCGCTTCATGGCGTGTTCCCCGAATGCGCCGGTACGATCGAGTCGACATACGCGATCACGTCGTCCAGTTGCTGCTCGTCGAATTCGACTTCCCAGCGCGGCATGGCCGGCGAACGCCCGACCGCGGCGCCGCCATGTCGGATGATCGATTCGCGTGCGCCGCGGTCCAGAAGGCTTGCCCGCAGGTTTGCCGGCTTGGGATCCAGCATCTTGGCGAGCTGCCCCTTGCCGTCGGCATTGCTGCCGTGGCACAACGCGCAGCGGTCACCGAACAGCTTGCCTCCGCGCGCGATGGCCTCGTCAGTGCCTGCGGCGCGTGCGACTCCAGCGACCAGCAGCGCTGCCAGTGCCGCGACGGCGCGCGTCTTCATGGGGCGACGACGACGGTGAGCTTCATCTCGGGATGGATCGCGCACTCGATGTCGTAGGTGCCCGCCTTGGCGAACGTCACCGACTTGGCCTGTCCTTGGGTGTAGGTGCCGAGGTCGAAGGGTTGCGCATCCGTGAGACTGAAGACGTTGTGGACGAAGGCGTCGTCATTGCGGAACGTCACCTTGTCGCCGGCGTGGATCGTGATCCTGGGCTGCGAAAAGGACTTGTTCTTCTGCGCGACGACCACCTCCTGGGCCGCGAACGCGGGAGACAGGACGGCGAGGCACGAGAGCAAGGCAAGCAGGGCTTTCATCATGGCTGGACTCCTGGAATGTGGATCGATGGCCGAGGTCAGCCCGGCGGCAAGTGAGGAACCTCGACCACCATCGGCTGGCCCGTGAGGGACTTCATGAAGGCCACCAGATCGTGCTTTTCCTCGGCCGTGAGTCCGAGCGGCTGGATGTTCGGGCTGAGGTTGTCCTTGACATCGCCGCCGCGGTCGTAGTGGTCAACGACCTCCTCCAACGTGCGGTAGATGCCGTTGTGCATGTACGGGGCCGTGAGTTCCACGTCGCGCAGCGTCGGCGTCTTGAAGGCGCCCTTGAGCACCTTCAGCTTTCGGTGCGCGAACCGCCCGTCGTCTTCGGCGCCGGACAGCGAGCGGATGCCGATGTTGTGATAGCCGTTGTCGGTGAAGTTGAAGCCCTGGTGGCAGAGCGTGCAGCGCGCCTTGCCCTGGAACAGCGCGAATCCGCGCTTGGCGGATGCGTCCACGGCCTGTTCGTCGCCGCGACGCCAGCGGTCGAACGGCGAGGTGGTCGAGACGACCGTGCGTTCAAAGCTGGCGATCGCCTTGGCCACCGTGCCCTGGGTGACGCCCTCGCCTGGATATGCCTGTTCGAACATGGGCGCGTATCCCGGTATCGCGCGAAGATGTTCGACCATGCGATCGAGCGGCATGTTCATCTCTGCCGTCGAACCGATCGGGCCGAGGGCCTGGTCTTCGAGCGACTTCATGCGGCCGTCCCACATCTGCAGCGGCTGATAGGCCGTGTTCAGGACGGTGGGTGTCTTGCGTCCCAGGCGCTTGGCCCCGTCGCCGACCGCGGTGGGCTGCCCGTCCGACCATCCCAGCGCCGGGTTGTGGCAGGTCGCGCAGCTGATCATGGATGATCCTGACAGACGCGTATCGAAGAACAGATCGCGCCCGAGCGCGACGCGCGATGCATTCGGCGCGTTGTCCGCGGGGAAAGGCACCGCGGCAGGCCGCATCCACGGATCTGCGGCGCCAATGCCGGCAGGAGCAGGTGGCTGAGCGTCCTTGGACGCACAACTGGCAAGGGCCAGCAGCAGCATGGAAAGGAGCGCGCGAACGACCATCATCGGTTCTCCTGTGTCGTGGTCCAAAGTCTTTCGACCACTGAGGGCGATCATTGAACGGCACGGGTGCGGCGATGCGGCGATATTCGCTGCAAAGTTCCGCTATTTCTGCAGTCATCGGACACGCCGCGGGACTGCGCTTCGCCCTCCATGCTCATCCGGACGGCGCTGAATGGCTGCGGGTCGCACCCAGCCTTGCACCCCTGACAACGCAGTCAAATCAACGGACCGGACGAGTCGATACGGGGCCGCAACCGTTGGCGCCGCCAGTCAGGCTGTCGCCTTCCGCTTCCGCTACAGCGTCGTTGAACTCGGCGACGCCGTGCGGCTGCGCTGCCGCACGGCCGCGCAGCGTACTCCGAGTTCACGGCGCCGAAGGTGACGTGGTCGTCGGACACGAGAAGGAGCGCTGACACGGTGGCCCGCGATCCGCGTCAAGCCCGGCACCCCGCCAGAGCGCTGGCCGCGGGCATCGACGCGGCCTCGATGGCCCGTCGATGCCAAAACCCCTTCCAAAAATCACGAATGTTTTTCTCCAACGGCTGACACGCTGGCGCGGCAGGGTGGGCCGGGGCTTCGATCGCAGGCGCGACCGGCGCGACGCGGGTGGAAGCCCCCGGTCCGCCAATCAAGTCGTTGAACGCGCTCCGGTGGCGAGCGCGAGGAAGAAGTCGAAGCCACGGAACCCGCTGAATCCGGCCGTCCAGGCCGGATTCCGACGCACGGCAAGCCGGAGAGCGGAGCCCCGGCCCGGCCTGTCGCCCGCGCGACGCAGTCACGCGCGAAGCGACAACAGCTGCAACAGCGTCGACAGCGACCGTAACGGTAGCAACCGCACAGCCGCGCAGCCGCCGCCCGCCAACTACGCTGTGGCATCATCCCGCGGCCTCCCGCAATTGCCTCCACAGCCAAGCGCCGCAACGCCATGAGCGAGCCCCCACTGCTCGAGATCGACGGCCTCGTCACCTCGTTCCGGACGCCGCGCGGCCCCGTGCGCGCGGTCGACGGCGTCAGCCTGCGCGTGGAGCGCGGGCAGACGGTGTGCGTGGCGGGCGAGTCGGGTTGCGGCAAGAGCGTGACCGCGCTGTCGGTGATGGGGCTGCTGCCCGAGGCGGCGCGGGTCGAGGCCGGTGCGATCCGGCTGCGCGGCGTCGACCTGCTGGCGCTGCCGCCGCGCGAACGGCGCGGCCTGCGCGGGCGCGCGCTGGCGATGGTGTTCCAGGAGCCGATGACGGCGCTGAACCCGGTGCTCACGATCGGCGCGCAGGTCGCCGAGGTGTTCGCCATCCACGGCACCGCGACGCGGCGCGAGGCGCGCGACAGGACGATCGCGCTGCTGCGCCAGGTGAAGATCCCCGACCCGGAACGCCGGGTCGACGACTACCCGCACCAGCTCAGCGGCGGCATGAAGCAGCGCGTGATGATCGCGCTGGCGCTCGCCAACCGGCCGGGGCTGCTGATCGCCGACGAGCCCACCACCGCGCTCGACGTGACGATCCAGGCGCAGGTGCTGCACCTGCTGCGCGAGCTGCAGCGCGAACTGGGCACCGGCATCGTGTTCGTCACGCACGACCTGGCCGTCGTGGCCGAAGTCGCCGACCGCGTCGTCGTCATGTATGGCGGCCGCGTGGTGGAGGAGGGCAGCGTGTTCGACGTGCTCGAACGTCCCGCGCATCCGTACACGATCGGCCTGCTGGGCGCGCGCCCGCGACCCGGCCAGACGCGGCGCGGCGGCGCGCGGCTGGATGTCATCCCCGGCACCGTGCCCGCCGCCGGCGCGCGCATCGACGGCTGCCGCTACCAGTCGCGCTGCCCGCGCGCGCAGGCGCGCTGCCGCACGGAGGCGCCGGTGCTCGCGCGCGTCACGCCCGCGGTCGGCGACCATGCCGCGGCCTGCCATTTCGCGGAAGGCGGACGCGCATGAGCGCACGCCGGGCCGCTCCGAAGGGTGCTCGCGCCGCAATGCGCAGCACCGAGGTTCCCGCATGACCGCGGCGCCGCTGCTGCAGGCCGAGGGGCTGAGCGTCGCATTCCCCGTGCGCGGCGGACTCCTTCGGCGCGAGGTCGCGCGGCTGCGCGCGGTCGATCGCGTCGACGTGCAGGTGGCCGCGGGCGAGGTGCTGGGCATCGTCGGCGAGTCGGGCTGCGGCAAGACGACGCTGGGCCGCGCGCTGGTCGGGCTCATCGAGCCCGACGCGGGTACGCTGCGTGTCGAGGGCCGCGACGTCTCGACGTTGTCGCGCGAGGAGCGCCGCGCGCTGACGCGCGACGTGCAGATGGTGTTCCAGGATCCGCTCGCCTCGCTGAACCCGCGCAAGCGCGTGCGCCAGGCGCTCGCGCTGCCGTTCGAGGCGCACGGGTTGCCGGTCGACGCGGCACGCCTGCGCGAACTGGCGGCGCTGGTGGGCCTCGCGCCAGAGCACCTCGACCGCTGGCCCCACGAACTCTCGGGCGGACAGCGCCAGCGCGTGGGCATCGCGCGGGCACTCGCGCTGCAGCCCAAGGTCGTGGTGCTCGACGAGCCGCTGTCCGCGCTCGACATGTCGATCCAGTCGCAGGTGCTCAACCTGCTGGTCGACCTGCAGGAACGGCTCGCGCTGAGCTACGTGTTCGTCTCGCACGACCTGTCCGTGGTGGCATGGCTGTGCGACCGCGTGGCCGTGATGTACCTGGGCCGCGTCGTCGAGACCGCCCCCGCCGCGGCGCTGTTCGCATCGCCGCTTCACCCCTACACGCAGGCGCTGCTGGCCGCGGTCCCCGACCCCGTGCCGCGCCGCGGCCGTGCCGGCCATCTGCTGGAGGGGGACGTGCCCAGCCCGCTGCACGCGCCCTCCGGCTGCGCCTTCCACACCCGCTGCGCGCTGGCTCAGCCGCGTTGCCGCGAGAGCGTGCCCGAGCTGCGCCGCATGGTCTCCACCGACATGCACCTGGCCGCTTGCCATCTCCTCTGATGCGAACGAGACCCGCGATGAAGTCCCTGCGTCCTGTCCTCTGCGCGATCGCCCTGGCGAGCCTGGCCGGCGTCGCCGCGCCGGCCACCGCGCCCGAGCCCTCGGTGCTGGCCGTCGCCCGCGTCGCGCAGTTCGACACCCTGGACCCGCAACGCCAGTTCGACTTCTACAGCGACCAAGTGCTGCGGCAGGTCTACAGCACGCTGCTGACCTACGCGTATCTCGAGCGGCCCTACAAGCTCGAGCCCGACCTGCTGGAGGCGATGCCCACGCTCGGCGCCGACAAGGTCACGCTGACGTTCAGGCTGCGCAAGGGCGTGCGCTTCGTCGACAACGCCTGCTTTCCCGGCGGCAGGGGCCGCGAGCTGACCGCCGACGACGTGCTGTACTCGCTCAAGCGCTACGCCGACGCCAACGTCAACAACAAGAGCTACTTCGCGATGCAGGGCGCGGTCGTCGGCCTGGACGAGTTCCGCGCCGCGACCGCCAAGGCGGGTCCGGACGTGGACGTCTCGACGATGGACGTCGCCGGCCTGCGCAAGATCGACAAGTACGCGTTCACGATCAGGCTGACGCACGAGAACCCGCTGTTCCTGTACGCGCTGACGCTGTCGTCCACCGACATCGTGCCCGTCGAGGCGGTGCGCATGTACAAGGAGCGGCTCAGCGTCACGCCGGTGGGCACCGGTCCGTTCATGGCGACCGGGCCGCTCGATCGCAAGGGCACGC
>DATCRO010000451.1:0-5533 GCA_036569025.1 Burkholderiaceae bacterium | reverse complement strand
GCTGCAGCGCGAGCGCCTGGCCAACCGCCTGATCGACCGCAGCCCGAACCTGGTGTGCGTGCTCGACCCCCGCGGCGCCCTGCGCCACATGAACGGCACCGGCCGCCACTGGCTGCGCGTCAGCCATCCGCAGATCGCCGGCCGTCGCCTCGACGAGATCCCCGAGCTGGGCCTGGACGCCGTCCAGGCGCACGCGTTCCAGGCCGCGATCGAGCAGGCCGTCGCCGGCACGATCCTCACCCATGAGCTCACCGTCCGGCGCCCCGACGGCGTGGCGATGACGCTGGAGCTGTCGATCCGGGCGATCCCGCGCAGCGGCGACGCCCCGCCCAACCTCCTGGTCGAGGGCCGCGACATCACCCAGCGCAAGTCGGTCGAGGACAAGCTGCTGCTGGCCGCCGCCGTGTTCGAGCAGGCGCGCGAGGGCTTCGTCATCGCCGACCGCGACGGCCGCGTCGTCACCGTCAACCAGGCCTTCTGCGACATCAGCGGCTACGACGCCGACGAGCTGCAAGGCCAGCGGGTGACCGCGCTGGGCTTGGGCATCGGCCGCCGCGAGGTGCGCCGCCAGGTGCGCAGCGCGCTGCAGACGGCCGGCCACTGGCAGGGCGAGGTGCGCACCTCGCGCAAGGACGGCAGCCTCTACACCTGCTGGGCCGCCGTGACGCAGCAGCGCGACGCGCATGGCGCGGTCACGCACTACATCGGCATCCTCAACGACATCACGCAGTTCCGCGAGGTCGAGAGCAACCTGGTACGCCTCGCGCACGTGGACACCCTCACCGACCTGCCCAACCGCAGCCTGCTGGCCGACCGCGTCGGGCAGCTGACCAGCGTGTCGCGCCGCGACCATCGGCCATTCGCGCTGATGTTCATGGACCTGGACCAGTTCAAGAACATCAACGACACGCTCGGGCACAGCGTCGGCGACGCGCTGCTGAGCGAGGTCGCGCGCCGCCTGCAGGGCACGCTGCGCGAGGTCGACACCGTCGCCCGCCTGGGCGGCGACGAGTTCGCCGTCCTGCTGCCCGGCGCCGACGCCGCGGGCGCCGAGCTGGTGGCCGCCAAGCTGCTCGAGCGCCTGGCCGAGCCGTGCATGGTGCAGGGCCACGAGTTGAGCATGACGATGTCGATCGGCGTCGCCTGCTACCCGTCCGACGGCGACGACTACGAGATCCTGTCGCGCAACGCCGACACCGCGATGTACCGGGCCAAGCACGAAGGCAAGGCGACGTGGCGCTTCTTCGCCGCCGGCATGCAGCAGCGCTCGGCGCGCCAGCTGCAGCTGGAATCGGCGCTGCGCCGCGCGCTGGAGCGCGGCGAGCTGCTGCTGCACTACCAGCCGCAGCTGGACGGCAACGGCGAGCAGCTGGTGGGCGTCGAGGCGCTGCTGCGCTGGAAGCACCCGGAGTTCGGCTTCGTCTCGCCCGCCGAGTTCATCCCGCTGGCCGAGACCAGCGGCCAGATCGTGGCGATCGGCGAATGGGTGCTCCGCACCGCCGTCGCGCAGCTCAAGGCGTGGATGGACGCGGGCGTGCCGCCGATGGTGGTGGCCGTGAACCTGTCGGCCGTCCAGTTCCGCCACGTCGGCCTGCCCAACGCAGTGGCGCGGGCGCTGAGCGACGCCGGCCTGCCGGCGCAGTACCTGGAGCTGGAACTGACCGAGAGCGTGACGGCCAACCCGGCGGCCGCGATCTCGATGATGGACGCGCTGCATGCGCTGGGCGTGCGCCTGTCGCTGGACGACTTCGGCACCGGCTACTCGTCGCTGAGCTACCTCAAGCGCTTCCCGCTGCACACGCTCAAGATCGACCAGTCCTTCGTGCGCGACATCGACACCGACCCGGACGACCGCGCCATCGTGCAGGCCATCATCCAGATGGCGCGCGCGCTGAACCTGAAGACCATCGCCGAAGGCGTGGAGACCGACGCCCAGCACCAGTTCCTGCGCCGCGAGGGCTGCGACATGATGCAGGGCTACCGCTTCTGCCGCCCGATGGACGCCGCCGCGCTGGAGATGTGGATCGCCGGCCGCGAGGCGGCGTCGACGGCCAACGTCGTGCCCATGATCGCGGCCTGAGCAGCCGCACCTCGTCGTAACATCGAGGCATGTCCGTTCCACGCGCCTCCCGTGCCTGGCTGCCCTCGCGGCGGCGGCGCTTCATGGCGCGCGTGCACCACTGCGGTCCGCCTGCCGCTCCGGTTCAGTCCTTCACTGCAACCGTTGCCAGGATCGCCACATGCTCACCCATCATCACTTCAGGCCGCGCCTGCTCGACTCGCTGCGCGGCTATCGACGGGCGGATTTCCTCGCCGACCTCGGCGCCGGCCTGACCGTCGGCGTCGTCGCCCTGCCGCTGGCCATGGCGTTCGCCATCGCCTCCGGAGTCAAACCGGAACAGGGGCTGTTCACTGCCATCGTCGCGGGCCTGCTGATCTCCGGCCTGGGCGGATCCAGCGTCCAGATCGGCGGCCCCGCCGGCGCCTTCATCGTCATCGTGTACGGGATCGTTCAACGCTTCGGCGTGCCCAACCTCCTGACGGCCACGATGATGGCGGGCGTGCTGATGCTCGTCATGGGCTGGATGCGCGTGGGCGCGCTGGTGCGCCAGATGCCGGTGTCCATCATCGCGGGATTCACCAACGGCATCGCGGTGCTGATCGCGCTGTCCCAGCTCAAGGACTTCCTCGGACTGCCGATCGCCTCGATGCCGTCCGGTTTCTTCGCGCAAGCCGCCACGGTGGTCGAACTGGCGCCGCGCGCCAACCTGCAGGCCCTGCTGCTGGGCGGCCTGTGCCTGGCCGGCCTGCTGTTCTGGACGAGCCTGTCGGTGCGCGACAATCCGCTGCGACAGGACAGCGGCGTCGACCGCTGGGTCAAGTTCGCAGCCCGCATCCCGGGGCCCATCATCGCGCTGGTCACGCTCACGGCGCTCTCGAGCCTGCTCGAACTGCATGTCGAGACCATCGGCAGCCGCTTCGGGGGCATTCCGCAGTCGCTGCCGTCGCTGCGGGCGCCGGTCCTGTCGTGGGACGCCGCGCAGCAGCTGTTCGTGCCGGCGTTGACCATCGCGCTGCTGGGCGCCGTCGAGTCGCTGCTCTGCGCGCGCGTCGCCGACGGTGTCGCCCAGGTGCGCCGCCACGAGCCCAACCAGGAGCTGATGGCACAGGGCGTCGCCAATCTCGTGGCGCCGCTGTTCGGCGGCATCCCCGCGACCGGGACGATCGCCCGTACGCTGACCAACATACGCGCCGGCGCCCGTACCCCGGTCGCCGGCATCCTGCACGCGATCACCCTGATGGCGGTCATGCTGGTGGCCGCGCCGCTGGCCGCCCGCGTGCCGCTGCCGGTCCTGTCGGGGATCCTGCTGTATGTGGCGTGGAACATGCTGGAGCCGCGCGAATTCCTGCGCCTGCGCAAGGACGGCGTCGAGTACGGCGCCAAGTTCCTGTGCACCTTCGTGCTGACCGTGGTGCTGGACCTGACCGTGGCGGTCGAAGTCGGTCTCGCACTGGCCTGCGTGCTGTTCGTCTACCGCATGGGCACGCTGTTCGGACTGGAGGCGGACACCCATTCCGGCGCGGCGGGGGACGTGCGCGTGTTCCGCGTCTACGGCGCCCTGTTCTTCGGTGCCGCCGGCAAGGTGGAGTCGCTTGCCGACGAGGTGCCGGCCGGCGTGCGCTGGGTGATCCTGGAGGCGAACCACCTGCTGTCGATCGACAGCTCCGGCCAGAGCGCGCTCGAGGCGCTGGGGCGCGAACTCGCGAGGCGCGACATCGGCTGGATCGTCTGCGGACTGCATCGCCAGCCGCTGCAGGAACTCGACCCGGCGGCGACGGCGCATTGGGCTGCGCCGCCCCTGCTGATGCCCGACCTGGCCGCCGCGCTGCACCGCACCGAAGCGAGCGCGCCGGCCTGAGGGCGGCCCGCCCCGGCCGCCTGGGCCTCAGAGCTCGGTCTGGACCTTGGCGTCCTCCTCGGACGGCCAGTCGCGGATGTAGGCCTTGAGCATGCGGTTCTCGAAGTCCTGCGCCTCGACGACCGTGCGGGCGACGTCGTAGAACGAGATCACGCCCATCAGCGTCTGGCCGTTGAGCACGGGCATGTAGCGCGCGTGCCGGCCGAGCATCATGCGGCGGACCTCGTCGATCTCGGTCTCGGGCGTGCAGGTGAGCGGCGCGTCGTCCATCACTGAGCGGATGGTGACGTTGCCCAGCGTGCCGCCCTGCCGGACAGTGGCGCGGATGACTTCGCGGAAGGTGAGCATGCCGGTCAGCTCGCCGTGATCCATGACGACCAGCGAACCGATGTCGTGCTCGGCCATCGTGACGACGGCTTCGTGGAGCGGCTGGTCGGGCGAGACGGTGAACAAGGTATTGCCCTTGACACGCAGGATGTCGCTGACTTTCATGGCAACGCCTCCTCGGGGAATCAGTGGGAACAGGGCTTCAACATAGCACACAATCGTGGCGTTGGTGTCGCGGTTCATCCCTGGCTTGGGTGATGCTCGGCACCCCTGCAACAGTCCCCGCGGAAAGCACACATGCCCGGCCCGTCCGACCCGTCCTTCGACACCCTCGCCCTGCACGCCGGCGCCGCGCCCGACCCGGCCACCGGCGCACGCGTCACGCCGCTGCACCTGAGCACGTCCTTCGTCTTCGAATCGAGCGAGCACGCGGCCTCGCTGTTCAACATGGAGCGCGCGGGCCACGTCTACAGCCGCATCTCCAACCCGACCACGGCCGTGTTCGAGGAACGCGTGGCCGCGCTCGAGGGCGGCATCGGCGCGATCGCCACGGCCAGCGGCCAGGCCGCGCTGCACCTGGCCATCGCCACCATCGCGGGCGCCGGCTCGCACATCGTCGCCAGCTCGGCGCTGTACGGCGGTTCGCACAACCTGCTGGCCTACACGCTGCCCCGCTTCGGCATCGAGACGACCTTCGTCAAGCCGCGGGACATCGACGGCTGGCGCGCCGCCATCCGCCCGAACACGCGGCTGCTGCTCGGCGAGTCGCTGGGCAACCCGGGACTGGACGTGCTGGACATCCCGCGCGTGTCGGCCATCGCGCACGACGCGGGCGTGCCGCTGCTGGTCGACGCCACGTTCACGACGCCGTGGCTGCAGCAGCCGTTCAAGCTGGGCGCCGACCTGGTGTTCCACTCGGCCACCAAGTTCCTGTCCGGGCACGGCACCGTCGTCGGCGGGGTGCTCGTGGACTCCGGCCGCTTCGACTGGGAACGCAGCGGGCGCTTCCCCGAGCTGACCACGCCCTACGCCGGCTTCCACGACATGGTGTTCACCGAGGAGAGCACCGTCGGCGCCTTCCTGCTGCGCGCGCGCCGCGAGGGCCTGCGCGACTTCGGCGCCTGCATGAGCCCGCACACGGCCTGGCTGATCCTGCAGGGGCTGGAGACGCTGCCGCTGCGCATGGAGCGCCATGTCGCCAACGCCCGCAAGGTCGCCCGTTTCCTCGCGGCGCATCCGCTGGTGGCGCAGGCCGGCTACCCCGACCTCGAGTCGCACCCCGACCA
>DATCRO010000450.1:0-3913 GCA_036569025.1 Burkholderiaceae bacterium | reverse complement strand
CCTCGCTGACGATGGGCGGCTCCGACCGCGCGCTGATGCTGGCGGTGCCCGGCGTGGCCGTGCTGGCCGCGTTCGCGCTGCCCACGCTCAAGCGCTCCGCGGGCTCGGCGATCGACTGGTTCTCGGTGTTCTTCTTCACCGGCCTGGCCATCGCGATCTGGGTGTTCTACATCGCGATGATGACGGGCACACCCGCCAAGCCCGCGCTGCGCATCGCGCACCTGCTGCCCGGCTTCGAGCCGCGCTTCTCGGCGCCGCTGCTGGCGCTGGCCGTGGCCGGCATGGCCGCCTGGCTGGCGCTGGTGCGCTGGCGCACGGCGCGCGTGCAGCACGCCCTGTGGAAGTCGCTGGTGCTGCCGGCCTCGGGCGTCGCGCTCAGCTGGCTGCTGCTGCTGACGCTGGGCCTGCCGGTGATCGACTACGCGCGCAGCTACCGCCCCTGGGTCTACCTCGTCGCGCAGCACGTGCCCAACGGCGTGTGCGTCGCCGCGCAGCTGCCGCGCTCGGCGCTGGCCGCGCTGGAGAACTACAGCAACTGGCGCATCGACGCGCAGGGCGACGTCGTCAAGAACAGCGAGTGCCCCTACCTGCTGGTCGACGAGAACCGGCACTCGCCCGTCCAGGCGCCGCCGGGCTGGTCGCTGGTCGCCCACCTGCACCGGCCGTCGGAGCGCGACGAGTCGACGGCCGTGTTCAGGAAGGACAACGCTCCCACGCCGCGTCCAGCCGACTTCGGCGGCGTCGCGTCCGCGCGCTGACGCGTACCCGCGCGCTCGCGCGCGTGACGCCCGCCCGCGCCCACGCGCGGGAGCCCGCTGCCATCAGCGCCGCTCGCGCCCCTGTTCCTCGCGCCGCTGGTCGCGCAGCATGAACAGGTACAGGCTCTCGACCTTCTCGCGCGCCCACGGCGTCTTGCGCAGGAACTTCAGGCTGGACTTGATGCTGGGGTCGAAGGCGAAGCAGCGCAGCGGGATGCGCTCGTCCAGGCCGTCCCAGCCGTATGCCGCCACCAGGGCGGTGAGGATGGCCTCCAGCGTGAGGCCGTGCAGCGGGTTGCGGGGCTGCGCGGGCGGCGGCGCGTCGGGGTCGGTCATGCGGCGATTGTCGCCGCCGGCCGCCGTCGCGGCGAAGCCTCGTTGCCGACAGGAATCACCGGCGTCCCGTCGAGCAGCCTCGCCGTCCGACGCCACCACGGACGACCCGGCCGCCCGTCTTGAGGTACCCTGGAGGCCCCAGTTGCTACGAAAGGAGGTGACATGTCTTCATTCTCTTGGTCCGAGAGGGGCCTCCCTACGTGATGTAGCCAGGTCTCGACCAGACCCGCGGGCGCTCCCACTCATCGTGGCGGCGCCCGTGTCTTTTCAGCAGCCACCTGCCCGACCCACCCCGGGCGCGCCTCAGCCCGGCTTGACGACGTTGCCCTTCATCACCGCCATCGCGCTCGCGATCAAGCCCGAGACCTCGGTCATGTTGCCCGGCACGATCATCGTGTTGTTGGTCTTGGCCAGCTCCTGGTAGGCATCGATGGCGCGCTCGGCCACCTTCAGTTGCACGGCCTGCTCGCCGGCCGGCGCGCGAATGGCCTCGGCGACCTTGCGGATGGCGTCCGCGGTGGCCTCGGCCACGGCGACGATGGCCGCGGCCTCGCCCTGCGCCTTGTTGATCTCGGCCTGCTTCTCGCCCTCGGAGCGCGCGATGGCCGCCTCGCGCTGGCCGGTGGCGATGTTGATCTGTTCCTGGCGCCGGCCCTCGGACGCGGCGATCAGCGCGCGCTTCTCGCGCTCGGCGGTGATCTGCGCCTGCATCGCGCGCAGGATCTCGGCCGGCGGCGTCAGGTCCTTGATCTCGTAGCGCAGCACCTTGACGCCCCAGTTCGACGCCGCCTCGTCCAGCGCGTTGACGACCATGCCATTGATCAGGTCGCGCTCCTCGAAGGTCTTGTCCAGCTCCATCTTGCCGATGACCGAACGCAGCGTGGTCTGGCACAGCTGCGTGATCGCGAGCACGTAGTTGCTGGAACCGTAGCTCGCGCGCATCGCGTCGGTCACCTGGAAGTACAGGATGCCGTCGACCTGCAGCTGCGTGTTGTCGCGCGTGATGCAGACCTGGCTGGGCACGTCCAGCGGGATCTCCTTGAGCGAGTGCCTGTAGGCGACGTTGTCGACGAACGGGATCAGGATGTTGGGCCCCGGCGGCAGCACCGCGCGGAACTTGCCCAGGCGCTCGACCACCCACGCGCTCTGCTGCGGCACCACCTTGACGGCGCGGTAGATGAAGGTGACGACGACCACCACCACGACGAGCGCGAGAATCTGGAAATCCATCATTGCGGGTTCTCGGTTGAAGGAACGGGGGGTGCCGGGCTCAGGCGCGACGCACGGCCAGTTCGTTGTGGCGCACCTCGGCGATCACGTGCGGGCCGGGCGCGGCCGGCCCGTCGCCGATGTAGCGCACGTTCCAGGCCGAGCCGCGATAGGGCACGCGCGCGGTGCCGTCGGCGTTCCAGCCATCGACCTGCAGTTGCTCGCCGATGTCCAGGTTGATGTCGCGGTTGGCCTGCGGCGGCAGGACCTGGGGCGAGCGCGCGCGCAGGTGGTGCCACGCGAGCACCAGGCCACCGCCCACCGCGGCGGAGACGAGCGCCTGCGCAAGGAACGCCAGCTCGGCGTGCGCGGCGAGCGCGCCCGCGGCACAGCCGATGGCCACCATCAGCAGGTAGAAGGTGCCCGTGGCCAGTTCCGCCGCCACCAGCAGGCCGGCGACGATCCACCACCAGGTCGACAGGCTCAGGTCCATCGCGCCGCCCTCCGCAGTCTTTCGAACGATGCGCCATTGTTGCGGCTTTTCGCCCCGTCTGGCGCACGTCGTGAGCCAGTGCGACCCGTATCATGCCGCCATGGCATCCGATATCGACGACAACGGCGTCCAGGACGACGCGGACGAGCGCGTGCACGAGGCGCGCCTGTGGGTGGACAACGGCTGGACGGCCCGCGTCATCAAGAACGAGGACGACGACGGCTGGGCCGTGTCGATGACGCGCGACGGCGAACGCGAGCCCGCGCTGGTGGGCCCGTGGACGATGGGCCGCGACAAGAAGAATCCGAAGCCGCTGGACGTCAACGCGTTCAACACGCTCGTCAAGACGGCGGCCGAGGTCATCCGGCGCCACGAGCAGGCGGTGCACGCGGCGATGCACAAGCAGTTCCAGGTCACGACCGATTCGGGCCGCGTGCTGGTCACGCTCGACATCGTGCCCGACGAGTTCGACCCGCACGCCCTGCTCGCCGCGCAGGACGAGTTCGGCGAGCGCCTCGCGCAGGTGAAGGTGCGGCCCGACTTCAAGCTGACGCTGGCCAGCGCCACGGCGTGGGTCGAGGCGGGCTACCGCAAGCCCTGAGGGCGGCTCAGTCCGCCACGCGCTCGACGCGGCACGAGAAGCAGCCGCGCTTGGCATTGTGCAGGTGGATGAAGGCGACGGCGTCGTCGGCCAGCAGGCGCTCGATCGTGGCGCGCGCCTCCTTGCCGTCGCACACGTCGGCGTCGATCATCATGTCGTTCGCGTCGTAGGCGCGCACGGACATCGCGCGCCGCGTCACGTACGGCGGGATCTCGCCCGGCGCCAGCACGGCGCGCGGCACGCCGCGGCGCACGAACACGGGCCCGCTCGCGCGATACGGCGAGCGCGTGCTCAGGTGCTCGAACGGCAGCAGCAGGAGCTCGTCGCCGGCCTGGGCGTCGGCCAGCGACACGCGGCATGGGAAGCCGACGGGCGCGTCCGCGACGACGCGGCGCGCGCCGAGCGCGGCGAGCTCGTCGTCGCTCATGGCGAACAAGGGTTCGAAGTTCTCGGCGGCGAGGCCGACCAGGCGGAACGAGGACATGGCGTGCTTTGCGGCAGTGGAGGAACATGGCC
>DATCRO010000449.1:0-16416 GCA_036569025.1 Burkholderiaceae bacterium | reverse complement strand
GGCGCCGGCGACGACGAACTCGTGCACCACGCCGCCCGACGTGAACTCGCCGCGCCAGAACGGGCCGAGCTCGAACGGGTGGTCGGCCATCTCGTCGTAGTCGGCCGACTCGAACACCTGCGTGCGCGCCGGCACGGCCTTGGCGCCCTTGGCCTTGCCGGCCGTCCTCGCGCCGGGATCGATGCGCGTCATGCCCGTGGCGACGTCCCAGCCCGCCGGCAGGCGATGCAGCTCGACGCGGTGCGGCTCGGCGGTACGGCCGTCGACGGCCAGGCACAGGCTCGTGGTGTTGAAGAAGCCGCGGTCGTCGCCGAGCCACGCCGTGCGCACCGACGGATCGAACGCGTAGACGAAGTAGGTGACGACCAGCGCCGCGCGTCCCGACGTCGCCACGCTCCAGCGATCCTTGGCGAGCTGCTCGATCGGCCGCGGCTGCGCGCCCTGGCGCGCGTCCAGCAGGCTCAGGTGGCGCGAGAACTCGCGCACCATGTAGCTGCCGGGGATCCACACCGGCAGGCTCAGCTGCTGCACGGGAGCGGGGTCGGCGATGGTCAGCGTGACCTTGAACTGGTGGGCCGCCGCGTCGGCGACCTCGATGCGGTAATGGATCATTGCAGCGGGAACGCCGCGCGCGACGGGCGGCGGAGGGTCGGTGTCATCGAGGGGCTATTGTGGCCGCGGGGCCGTTCAGCTCTTCCTGGCGGCGGCGACTTCATCCAGCCGCTTGGTCAGGTGCGCCAGGTCGGCGTTGCCCGCGAAGCGGGAGCCGTCCTCGAAGATGATGGCCGGCGTGTAGTTCAGGTGATGGCGCGCGGCGAGCTCGAGGTTGCGATCCAGCACCTTCATGTCGCAGGCGCCCATCGGACGCGGGGGAAGCACGCCGTTGACCATCCAGTCGCGCCAGACCTGCGCGTTGTTCTTCGAGCACCAGATCGTGCGCGCCTTGGCCACCGAGTCATCGCCCAGGATCGGGATCAGGAACGTGTAGATCGTCACGTCCTTGAGCTGCATGAAGCTGCGCTCGGCGTCCTTGCAATAGTGGCAGTTCGGATCCTCGAACACCACCATCTTGCGTGCGCCGTTGCCCTGCTTGAACACCAGCGCATCGCCGTACGGCAGCTTGGGCACTTCCTTTTCCATCAGCTTGTCCAGCCGCTGGTCGGTGATGTCGACGTTCTTCCTGGCGTCGAAGATGTGGCCGTCGGGCACCTGGCCGTTGCCGGCGTCGCGGCCCGGGTAGATCAGGTAGTTGCCCTGCTCGTCGGAGTACACGAGGTCGGCGCCGATGCGCAGCTCGTACAGGCCGGCGATGGGCGTCCTGGTGATCTCGTCGATGGCCGGCCCGTTGGGATGGCGCTGGTTCCAGCTGCGGCGGATGGCCGCGTCGTCGGACCAGGCCGCGAGGCAGGCGAGGGCGAGCGAACCGGCAAGGAGGAGGCGCAGGGCGCGAGCGAACTTGGTCATGGCAGTCTCGAACGAAAAGGCGTTCACGAGCCGAGGGCCCGCGAGACGAGGAAGCGTTTCAGGGGGCTGAGGCGGTCGACCAGCGACATGCCGTGGTTGCGCAGTTCGCGCAGGCCGGGCGCCGGCGCGCAGAACAGCTGCCACAGGCCGTCGACGGCGCCGGCCATCGCGCGGGTGGGCCACAGGCGGGCGCGGGCGTAGCGGCGCAGCAGCGCCTCGTCGCCCAGCGCGCGCCAGGCCTCGCGCTCGGCGACGACCTTGGCCAGCGCCACGACGTCGGCCAGCCCCAGGTTCAGGCCCTGCCCGGCCAGCGGATGGATGACATGCGCCGCGTCGCCGACCAGCGCCCAGCCCGGGCCGACGACCTCGGCCGCCCTGGCCTGCATCAGCGGCCAGCTGGCGCGCGGACCCCGCACGTGCAGCTTGCCGGCCGCACCGCCGGTGGCGGCATCGAGCGCATCGTCGAAGTCGGCGTCGCTCGACTGCAGCAGGCGCTCGGCCTCGGCCTGGGGCATCGACCACACGACGCCGTACGAACACTCGGGCTGCGGGCGGTCGAACGGCAACAGCGCGAGCACGTCGGGCGCGCGAAACCACTGGCGCGCCACGCCGGCGTGCGGCACGTCCGACACCACGCGCGCCGCGAGCGCGCTGTGGCCATACGAATGGCGCTCGAACGTCACGCCGAGCCTGTCGCGCGCCGCCGCGGCCTTGCCTTCGGCGATGACCGTCAGCGGCGCCTTCGCGTCGGCGTCGACCGCGTGCACCGCGGGCGCGAAGCGGATCGCCGTCTCGAGCACCTGCTCGAGTTCGGCGGCGTCGACGATCCAGGCCAGCGCGGGCACCGTCTGCTGCCAGGCGGAGAACGCCAGCGCGCCCTGGCCGTCGCCGGCGATGCGCATGTCGTAGACGGCGGTGCGGGCGTCCGGCGCCATGCCGTCCCACACCTTGAGCTCGCGCAGCAGCTCGACCGAGGCCGCGTTGAGCGCGTAGGCGCGGACGTCGGCCCGCTGCTCGCCGCCGGCCGGCGCCGACGGACGGGCGTCGATGCCCACGCCCAGTCCCTGGCGGGCCAGCTTCAGCGCCAGGGCGCGCCCGACGATGCCGCTGCCGTGGATTCGTACGTCGATCTTGGACATTCCGCATTGTAGGGAGGCCAAGGTGAAGATGCCCTGACCAGCTAAAATCCCGGGTTTTCCACGAACCGCGCACGACGACGCCGCCCCTGGCGCCGTGCCGCGACGAAAGACCCTCATGAGCCTCAAGTGCGGCATCGTCGGCCTGCCCAATGTCGGCAAGTCCACCCTGTTCAACGCCCTGACCAAGGCCGGCATCGCCGCCGAGAACTACCCGTTCTGCACGATCGAGCCGAACGTCGGCATCGTCGAGCTGCCCGACGCGCGCCTGCAGGTGCTGTCGGACATCGTCTCGGCGCAGAAGATCGTGCCGGCCATCGTCGAGTTCGTCGACATCGCCGGCCTGGTGGCGGGCGCGTCCAAGGGCGAGGGCCTGGGCAACCAGTTCCTGTCGCACATCCGCGAGACCGACGCCATCGTCAACGTCGTGCGCTGCTTCGAGGACGACAACGTGGTGCACGTCAACGGCAAGGTCGACCCGATCTCCGACATCGAGGTCATCCAGACCGAGCTGTGCCTGGCCGACCTGGCCAGCGTCGAGAAGCAGCTGCAGCGCAACGTCAAGGTGGCGCGCGCCGGCGACAAGGAAGCCGCCAAGCTGGTGGCCGTCCTCGAGAAGTGCCGCGCCGCGCTCGATGAGGCGAGGCCCGTGCGCAGCCTCGATTTCACGAAGGAAGAGCTGCCGCTGGTGCGCTCGCTGTTCCTGATCACCGCCAAGCCGGCGATGTTCGTGGGCAACGTGGCCGACAACGGCTTCGAGAACAACCCGTTCCTGGATCGCCTGCGCGAGTACGCCGCGGCGCAGAAGGCCCCGGTCGTCGCGATCTGCGCCAAGACCGAGGCCGAGCTGGCCGACATGGAGGCCGAGGACGCCGCGATGTTCCTGGCCGAGATGGGGCAGACCGAGCCGGGCCTGAACCGCCTGATCCGCGCCGCGTTCACGCTGCTGGGCCTGCAGACCTACTTCACCGCGGGCGTCAAGGAAGTGCGCGCCTGGACGATCCCCGTCGGCGCCACCGCCCCGCAGGCCGCCGGCGTGATCCACACCGACTTCGAGAAGGGCTTCATCCGCGCCCAGACCATCGCCTACGACGACTACGTCGCCTTCAAGGGCGAGCAGGGCGCCAAGGACGCCGGCAAGATGCGCGCGGAAGGCAAGGAATACGTCGTCAAGGACGGCGACGTGCTGAACTTCCTCTTCAGCAGCTGAACCTCGCCCGCGCGCGTGATGCGCGCGCCGGCACGACGACGGGCCCGCCGCGAACCGGCGGGCCTTTCCATCGGGGGCCGGGATACGACGAGGGGTGTCCTCGGATTGCCAGCGCGGCAGTCCTCCCGCAACATGGCGCGATGACCGCCGCCGCCCTTCTCTATGCAGTCGGTGCCGTGCTCGAAGGCTGGCTCGCCGCCATGCTGTTCCTGAGCGGGCGCAAGCTGCGCGGCCCCGACGAACACTGGACGCTGCTGCTGGCCGGCGGCTTGGCCCTGAACAGCGTGCGCTCCGTGCTGATGACGTTCGGCGTGGGCAACGTGCCGCTGCACCTGGCCGCCAACGCGCTCACCAGCTCCATCGCCGAGGCCGCCGTGGCGCTCATCACGGGCGCGCTGATGCATTACGTCGGCCTGTCGCCGCGCGCGCGCAGTCGCCTGTGGATGGTGGCCGGGCCCCTGATCCTCGGAATCTGGGCCGCGACGACGGCGGGCTGGGTCAGCCGCGGCGGGGCGTTCGTGGTGGCGATCATCATCTTCCTGGGCTGGGCCGTGCTGTTCATGCACGCCACGGTGCGCGAGCCACGCTCGGGCCACGGCCTGGTCGTGCTGGCGACGCTCAGCTTCCCGGCCATCGTGGTCGGACTGAAGATGGGAGTCTTGCCCTTGGACATGCTGCCCATTGCCGAGATCGTGCCGCTGAACGCCATCGGCATCGCGGTGCTCACGAGCGGCCTCGTGCGCGCGCACCAGCGCGCGCTGCACGAGGGCGAGCGCACGGCGCAGGCGCTCGCGGCGCGCGAGCGCGCGGAGGCCGATCTGCGCGCCGTCAACGAGTCGCTGGAGCAGCGCGTCGCGCAGCGCACCGGCCACCTCGAGGAGACCATCGCCGGCCTGGAGAGCTTCAACCGCAGCGTCTCGCACGACCTGCGCGGGCCGCTGGGCGGCATCTCGGGGGTCGCCCGCATGGCGCGCGACAAGCTCGGCGAAGGCCTGCTCGACGAGGCCGACGCCATGATGGCGGTCATCGCGCGCCAGGCCGACGACTCGGTGGCGATGGTGTCGGCGCTGCTGGAGCTGGCGCGCGCCGGCAAGGCGGAGCCGCAGCGCGGGCCGGTGGACACGACGGCGCTGGCCGGCGAGGTCGTCGCCACGCTGGAGGCCGCGGGCAAGACGGCCAAGGCCGAGGTGGTGGTGCAGCGCCTGCCGGCGGCCGACGCCGACCGCGAGCTGCTGCGCCAGGTGTTCGCCAACCTGGTGGGCAACGCCTGCAAGTTCGCGGGCGCCGGCCAGCCGGCACGCGTCGAGGTGGGCGCCGCCGCCACGCCGGAGGGGCAGGCCTACTTCGTGCGCGACAACGGCATCGGCTTCGCGCCGGACGACGCCGCACGCCTGTTCCGCCCGTTCGAGCGCCTGAACGGCCAGCGCTACGAGGGCTTCGGCGTCGGCCTGTCCATCGTCCAGCGCATCATCGACCACCATGGCGGCCGCGTGTGGGCCGAGGGCATGCCCGGCCGCGGCGCCACGTTCTGGTTCACGCTGGGCCGGCGCTGACGCGGTCGACCGTCAGCGGCGTCCACCGCAGGGTATGCCGGCCGACCGCGTGCGGGCGTCAGGCGACGGCGACCGAGCTCAGCGAGATGCTCGCCAGCACCTGCTGCAGGCGGTTCGGACGTGCGCCGGCGCGCTCGGCCGGCGTGCGGCAGCGGTTCGCGCCGACGTTCGCGCGGATCTTCAGCGCGGCCGCGCCGCGGATGGCGCTGACGGTGACGATGTCGCGCGAGTCGATCAGGAAGGATTCGCCGGCACCCAGGACGACGTCGTTGCGATCGCCTTCCACAGTCACCCAGACGAAGCCCTGGGTCACTTCCAGGCGCGAGTCGCAGGCGTCGGTCAGGCGGGCGACCTCGTCGTCGGCGAGGTTCAGTTCGGCGCGTTGGGCAGTCAGCAGCATGATCGTTCTCCGGTTCTAGGCTTGCTACCCTATTCCACAATCGCATCCATCGCCGTCTTCCGGGAGGTCTCTGCGATTCGCTTCAGGGTAGGCGTATCTTCGGGCTTTCCCTGAGACAAATCCAACGTTCAATTGTCATCGCACTCATTCCATGGACGCATGGCTAGCCGCCCCTGGGACGACCCTCTTTATGCCCTTTTTATGCGCCCGCGGCGACACTGCCGGACTCGCGACAACTCCCGCTCCCATGGATACCGCCCACCGCAGGAAAGCCCTCCTGCCCCTGACCCTCGGCGCCATCGGCGTCGTCTATGGCGACATCGGCACCAGTCCGCTGTACACGATGTCGACCGTCTTCGGCCCCGAGGGCGGCGTGCCGCTCGACACGCCGCACCTGATCGGCGCCGCCTCGACGATCTTCTGGGCGCTGATGATGGTGGTCACGCTCAAGTACGTGCTGCTGATCCTGCGGGCGGACAACCGCGGCGAGGGCGGCATCATGGCGCTGACGGCGCTCGCCTCGCAGGCCTCGGGCGGGGGCGCCCGGCGCCCCGCCCTGCTGCTGCTGGTGGGCCTGTTCGGCGCCGCGCTGTTCTACGGCGACAGCGTCATCACGCCGGCGATGTCGGTGCTCAGCGCGGTCGAGGGCATGGAGGTCATCGAGCCCGGCCTCAAGCGCTTCGTGCTGCCGATCGCCATCGGCGTGCTGATCGGCCTGTTCGTGATGCAGCGCAAGGGCACCGACGCGGTCGGCAAGCTGTTCGGCCCCATCATCACGCTTTGGTTCGTGGTCCTGGCCGTCACCGGCGTGCATCAGATCATCCAGGCGCCGGCGGTCCTCGATGCATTCAACCCGTTGTACGCGATCCGCTTCCTGGTCGAGCGCGGCCCGCTGGTGTTCGCGGCCGTCGGCGCGATCGTGCTGGCGCTGACGGGCGCCGAGGCGCTGTACGCCGACATGGGCCATTTCGGCCGGCGTCCGATCCAGCTCGCGTGGCTGGGCCTGGTGCTGCCGGCGCTGACGCTGAACTACATGGGCCAGGCGGCGCTGCTGCTGCGCGATCCGAAGGCGTTGGACAACCCGTTCTTCCACCTGTTTCCACATGCCTGGCTGATCCCCGTGGTGATCCTGGCGACGATGGCCACCGTCATCGCGTCGCAGGCGGTGATCTCGGGCGCATTCTCGATGACGCGCCAGGCGATCCAGCTGGGCTTCCTGCCGCGCATGCAGGTCGTCTTCACGTCGGAGCACGAGGCCGGCCAGATCTACCTGCCCAAGGTCAACTGGACGCTGCTGGTGGCCGTGATGGCCGCCACGATCGGCTTCGGCAGCTCGGCCGCGATGGCCGCCGCGTACGGCATCGCCGTGACGGTGACCATGCTCATCACCACCGGCCTGACCTTCTTCGTCGTGCGCCATGCCTGGAAGCTGCCGTTCGCCGTGGCCTGGGGCGGCACCATCGTCTTCTTCGGCCTGGACGCCCTGCTGGTGGCCTCGTGCTCGACCAAGTTCTTCCAGGGCGGCTGGTTCCCGATCGTGATGGGCCTGGTCATCTTCACGGTGATGTCCACATGGAAGCGCGGCCGCGAGCTGCTGATGGAATCGATCCGCCGCGACGATCCGGAGCTGCTGCCGTTCATCGAGTCGCTGGTCCATCATGTCGAACAACGCGCGCCCCGCACGGCCGTCTTCATGGTCGGCAATCCCGACACCGTGCCGCAGGCGCTGATGCACAACCTCAAGCACAACTGCGTGCTGCACGAGCAGAACCTGATCCTGTCGGTGGTGTTCCACGAACGCGCCTACGTGGAGGACGACGAGCACGTGCAGGTCACGCGCCTGGCCGACGGCTTCTGGCGGGTGTGCATCAACTACGGATTCATGGACCTGCCCGACATCCCGGCGTCGCTGGCGGCCTGCGCGGCGCACGGCATCGACCTGGAACCGATGCGCACCAGTTATTTCATCAGCCGCGAGACGGTGGTCTCCACGCCCGGCGACGGCATGTGGCAGTGGCGCGAGCGCCTGTACGCGACGATGCAGCGCAACGCCGGCAGCATCACCGAGTTCTTCAAGCTGCCCAACAACGCGGTGATCGAGCTGGGCACGCGCGTGCAGATCTGAGCGGGCGGCCGGCCGCACGCCGGCGGGCAAACCGAGACATGCGTCGCACTCGGCGTCATCCCGGGATTGCCGCGTCGGGCACGCCTGGGGTTCAATCGAGCGATTCCCGAGCCGATAACCCAGGCATGCCCCTCCCGGAGAACATCGCGGCCACGAGGGCGCGCCGCGCTTGCGCGGGCGTGCTGCTCGCGCTCGCCGCGGCGAAGGCCCCGGCCGATCCGGCCGACTACGTCTTCACGCCCTACACCGACATCGGACGGTGGCAGCTCGCCTACGCCGTGGGCAGCGAGCATGGCCGCGACGGCTCCCGTGCGACGCAGCAGGTGGCGAGCATCGGCGGAGCGCCCGTCGCGCGCTGGTACACGTCGGTGTACGCCGCGTGGGCCGCGGACGACGGCGGGCCGTTCACCCTCGACGAGTGGACGTGGGTCAACCACCTGCAGCTGACGACGCCCGGCTCCGGACCGGTCGACGTCGGCGCACTGTGCGAGCTCTCGCGTCCGCACGACCGCGACGAGGGCCGCCTGGGCGTCACCTGCGGCCCGACGCTGCAGATGGACACCGACGACCTGCAGCTCAACCTGAACCTGTCGCTCGGCAAGCACGTCGGCGCCGCCGCGCCCGAGCGGCCGGCGCTGGGCTACCAGTGGCAGGTCAAGGGCCTGGTGGCGCACGGGGTCGAGGTGGGCGCGCAGGGCTTCGGCTCGTTCGGGACGTGGAACGACTGGGCGCCGGCGTCGCAGCAGGAGCACACGCTCGGACCGGCGGTGTTCCTGAAGACGCACGCGTTCGGCGGGCCGATCCGCGTGGATGCGGCGTGGCTGTTCGGCGTTGGCGACGGGTCGCCGCGCCATGTCGTGCGGATGCGGGTGCAGCACGAGTTCTGAGCCGAGGGGTCTGGCCTCTCCTGAATTCGCGCCCGCGTTGTTGGCGATCAAGGTCAGGACGATGCGCGAATGAAGGACAGGCCTGACCCCGGTTGCCAGCGAAGGATCGGGGTCAGGCCTGTCCTCGAATCGCGACGAGCGAAGTGGCTGACGGCGGCAGACCGGCGCGATGTCGAGGAGAGGCCAGACCCCTCGGGCCGGGTGCCTCAGTGCAACAGCGTCACCGCCTCGCCATCGGCCGCCAGCCGGCGCATGCCCCAGCCCTCGCACCAGGCCGAGAACTCGGCGACCGGCATCGGGCGGCCCATGTGGTAGCCCTGCGCCTGGTCGCACTTGAGCTCGCGCAGCAGGTTCCAGACGGCGCCGCTCTCGACGCCCTCTGCCACCACGGTGATGCCCAGGTTGTGCGCGAGATCGATGGTCGAGCGCACGATCATCTCGTCGTCGCGGTCGGCCTGCATGTTGCGCACGAAGGACTGGTCGATCTTGAGCTCGTCGACCGGCAGCCGCTTGAGGTAGGCGAGCGACGAGTAGCCGGTACCGAAGTCGTCGATCGACAGCTTGAATCCCATCGCGCTCAGCGCATCGAGCGTGGACAGCGCGCGCTGCGGGTCGTCCATGATCGCGCTCTCGGTGATCTCGAGGCAGAAGGCCGTGGCCGGCACCGCATGGCGCGCCAGCAGCGCGCCGAACTTGTGCGGCAGGTCGAGGTCCAGCAGGTCGCGCGTGGACAGGTTGACCGACAGGCGGATCTCCAGCCCTTCGTCGGCCAGCACCTGCCAATGGCGCGCCGCCTCCTCGAACACCCACATCGTCAGGTGGCGGATGAAGCCGGTCTGCTCGGCGAACGGGATGAACTGCACGGGCGGCACCAGGCCGCGCGTCGGATGCTGCCAGCGCACCAGCGCCTCGGCGCCGATCACGCCGCGATCCTCCAGCGCCAGCTTGGGCTGCAGGTACAGGCGCAGCTCGTTGCGATCGACCGCCTGGCGCAGCTCGGAGATCAGCGTCAGCGTCTGGGCGCTGGTGGCGTCGATCGACGGGTCGTAGGTGACGGGACCGTCGCTGCGCTGCTTGGCGGCGTACATGGCCATCTCGGCGCGCACCAGCAGCGCGTCGTCGGTGTCGGCATGCGACGGCCAGCAGGCGATGCCCACGCCCGCGCCCATGTCGACCTTGTGCTCGCCGAGCGCGAGCGGGTTCTCCAGCGCCTGTTCGATGCGCAGCGCCACCGCATGGGCCTGCTGCGCGTCGGTGCGCTGCAGCAGCACGCCGAAGCGGTCGCCGCTCAGGCGCGCCACGACATCGCCGTCGCGCGCCAGCGCCCGCGCGAGGCGTTCGGCCACCGCGACCAGCACCTTGTCGCCCACCGCGTAGCCCAGCACGTCGTTCACGTGCTTGAAGCGGTCGAGGTCGAGCATCAGCACGGCGACCGACGACTCGACGCCGTCGGCCAGGCGCCGGTCGGCCGCGTCGCGGATCGCGTCGCCCACCAGCTCGCGGAAGCGCGCGCGGTTGGGCAGGCCGGTGAGGCCGTCCCAGTACGCCAGGCGCAGCACCTGCTCCTGGTTCTCGCCGATGCTCACGCGCATGCGCTCGAACGCCTGCGACAGCGCGCCGACCTCGTCCTCGCGCGCCACGCCGCGCATCGGCGTCGCATAGTCGCCCTCGCCCAGCCGCTCGGCGGCACTGGCCAGGCCGCGCAGCGGCGTCGTGACGCGGCGCGCCGTCACCACGCTGCCCGCGCCGAACACGACGATGGCCAGGATCGTGATGCCGATCAGCGCCATGCGCAGGTCGTCGGGCAGGCGCACGGCGTCGCCGATGGACTCGGACAACAGCAAGGCGAAGCTCGTGTCGCCGGGGCCGGTGCCGCCCACCATCGTGGCGTGCACGCCCAGCTCGTCGCCCTGCGTGGGCACCGCCACCATGGCCTGCGCGGCGGCGTCCGTGCCCCAGCGTTGTTCCGCCAGGTCGGCCGCGAAGGCCGGTGCGAGCGTGGTCGAGGCGATCGTCCACGGCGCGCGTGGGCCGGTGCGCGCCAGCACCGTCACGTCGAATTCCGACAGGCGCCTCATGTCGCCCGTGAACGTCTCGTTCAGCGGGATCGCGAGCAGGAACCAGCCGCGCAGCACGGGCGCCAGCTCCGGCAGGAGCACCATCTGGTACGGCTTGTGGTCCACCAGCATCAGCTCGCGCGCCGAACTCGAGACCAGGGCCTTGGACCGCAGGGTGGCCGCGATCGGCACGAGATCCTCGCTGATGACCGGCTGCGTGCGATAGAGCACGGCGCCGTCCATGCCGATGAACGCGACGTCGCTGGCCTTGGCCCGGGTCTTCATCGACCTGAGCGCCGAGACGATCGTGAGCCGCTTGGTCGTCTCGTCGGTCTCGGGGTCCAGCAGCGTGCTCCGGAGCGCGTTGTCCCTGGCCGCGGCCGTGCCGACATCGATGGCGGCATCGACGCGTTGATCCAGCAGGGTCTGCAGCAGCGTGCTGCCGGTCTCGAGCCGCCTCGGCAGCTCGCCGCGTCGATGGTTCGTCCAGCTCAGGCGCAGCGCCGCGAAGCTCGCCAGCTGCACCGCCAGCAGCAGCACGAGGAACACGAGCGCGATGCGCGCGGCGAGCGAGCCGCGCCAGCGGTGCCGGGCCGCGCTCACTTGACGAGCCCGCCCGCGCCGAGCCTGACGCGCTGGTCGATGTCGGATGCGCCGACCGTCAGCGGCAGCAGCTGCGGCGGCGTGGTCTCGGCCAGCGACGCGTGCCACACGTGCAACTGGTAGCTGCCGGGCGGCACGTCCGCCACCCTGGCGTGGCCGCCGGCCGCGCTGCGCGCCCACAGCGGCGTGTCGCTGACGACCACCCACGCGATCATGCCGTCGTGGATGTTGCAGCCGAGCACGGCGACGCCGGGCTTGTCGAAGACGATGGGCGTGTGCGGCACGCCGGCGTACAGCTTGATCTGGAAGGTCTTGGCCGGCGAGTACGAGTAGACGTGGTGCTTGACCGTGTCCTGGTTCGGGAACATCACCGCCGTGCCGGTCGTGACCACCGTCACCGGCGGGTCGAACTGCAGGTCGTGCTGCACGATCTGAACCCCTTGCAGCGGCTTGACCGGCAAGTGCGCGCCCACGGGCTCGAGCATGACGACCGCGTCGGCGAGCGGGTTGCCGGCGGCGTCGCTGAGCAGCACTTCGACGTTGGCGGCCTGCACGGCGGCGGCAAGCGACAGGGCGGCGAGGGGCGCGAGACGGGCGAGCATGGGCGCGAGGCGGGGATTCCGGATGGGCATGCGGCCGCCGCGTCGAATGACGCCGGGCTGACTGCCATCAGGATATCGGCTGCGGGGGGCCCCACCTGAACCCGGGCGTCACGACCGGGCGCCGGGCGCGCATTCCGTCACGCCGTCTTGCCGTCCAGCAAGCCCTCCCCGACGCGCCGGGTTGCGTGCTGTCACGCCAGCTCGAGCGCGGAGATCTGGCGCCGGCCGGCGTTCTTTGACGCGTACAGCGCCTGGTCGGCGCGGCGGAACACCAGGTCCAGATCCATGCGCGGATCGGCCTTGAAGGTGACGATGCCGGCCGAGAAGCCCACGCGCGTGAGCTCCTTGTCGCCGCTGGTGAACGTGCGTTCGCCCAGGCGCTCGAGCAGCTCCTCGACGCGCTCGTGCGCGGCGATGTCGTCGGTGTCGGCCATCACCACGCAGAACTCCTCGCCGCCGTAGCGGCAGCACAGGTCGTGCGCGCGGAACGCATCGCGCACCAGGTCGGCGAAGCCCTCGAGCACGAGGTCGCCCATCTGGTGGCCATGGACGTCGTTGATCTTCTTGAAGTGGTCCAGGTCGATCAGGATGACGACGATGCGGTCGCCGCGGCGCGCGGCCATCGACACCAGCCCCGGCAGCGCCTCGCCGAGGTAGCGGCGGTTGTACAGGCCGGTCAGCGCGTCGCGGTTGGCGAGCTCGCGCAGCGATTCCTGCAGGCGCTCGACCTCCCGGAGGCGTTGCTCGAGCAGCTGGTTCTTCTGCGCGATCGCGGCCTCGGCGTTCTCGGCGATGGTGCGCTCGCGCCGCGCGTGCTCGATCTCCATGCGCGCCAGGTGCGTCTGGTGGTCGACGTGCAGGTCGATGTGGCGCACCTCGGCCGACTTCTTGGCCAGGTCGTTGCGCATCGCCACCACCTGGCACTGCAGCTCGTAGGCGCGCTGGAAGTTGCCGACCTGCGCCTGCAGCCGCGCGGTGAGATCGAGGCAGGCCTGGACGCCCAGCTTGTGCGTGTTGCGCGGGATGGCGCGGCAACCCGCCTCGCCGACCTCGGCCGCCGACGGGATGTCGCCCTGCTCGGCCAGCAGCAGCGCGCGCACGTAGGCCAGGTGCACCAGCACGCCGGGTTCCGTCTCGGCATCGGCGCAGCCGGCGGCGTCCTCCAGCATCGCGGCGGCGCCGACCGGATCGCCCAGCTTCAGGCGCGCCTCGGCGGCGACGAGCAGCGCGCCGGCCATGAACATCGTCGACGGCAGCTCGGCGCGGGCGTCGAGCGCCTGGCGCATCACCGCGTCGGCGCGGCGATATTCGTTCATCGCCATCAGGCACTGCGCCCAGGCGCGCGCGGCCGCCAGCTTGCGCGGCGTCAGCGGCAGCGCGTCGTAGCCGCGCCAGGCCTGCTGCAGGTAGGTGGCCGCCAGGTCGACGTTGCCCACCAGCAGGTGGCTGTGGCCGATGTTCATCTGGACGTTGGCCACGAGGCCCGGCGGCGAATCGGGGCTGGCGATCAGGCGGTTGAGCGCGCGGTAGGTGCGCTCGGGCTCGAGCGCCCAGCCCAGCATGTAGCCGCGGAAATGGCCGGCCATCAGCTCCATCCAGCTCAGCTCGATCGGGTCGAGATGGGCCTCGGCCTCGGCCCGGATCGCCTCGACGTCTCCCATGCCGTCGGCGTGGTTGGCGCTGAGCGTCGCGAGGAAGACCTCGAGCAGGTCGACCAGCAGCGATTCGGTGCGCCAGCCGTGCGCGCGCGCCTCGGCCGTGGCGGCCAGCATCTTCTGGCCCAGCGCATGGCGGTCGCCGAAACGCGCCTGGTGGTGCATCTTGACGATGCGCAGCCGCAGCAGCGTGCGATCGAGCCCGGCCGCCGTCGCACGCGCGAACGCGTCGTCCCAGACGCGCATCGCGCGCTCCGGTTCGTCGGGCAGCAGCCGCAGCGCCGTGAGCGCCTGGTGGTCGATCTCGCTCGGGGTCACGGCGACGACCTCAGTGATCCTTGGCGCGCGTCAGGAACAGGATCGGCACGATCACCGGCGCGAGCGGCGCCCAGTAGATCAGCTGCACGCCGTCGGCGGCCACGCGGATGGGCGTGGCGGCGTCGTCGACCGCGCGGTCGCCGGCGCTCGCCTCGGTGGTGATCTCGATCGTGTAGGGCTTGTTGAGCTTGTCCTGCGCGCCGCGCAGCTTGTACGTCCAGCCGGTGAAGCGCTGGCCCTTGATGATGCCGGCGGTCGCGTAGACCCCGTCAGGGCCGGGGGTCAGGCCGACGGCGCGGGCCTGCTCCCTGGCGGCGTCGGAGGCGTCCGGCGCGAGCGTGAGCAGCCAGTCGCCGCTGACGACGCCGCGCTGGTCGATGTGGAAGGTGGAGAACGTGGCGGTCAGCTGCGGATGGACCGGCGAGCGCAGTGCCTTCACCAGCACCTCGGGCGCGCCGAAGATGTAGTGATGGCCGTCGCCGATGGCCGCGATGCGCTGGCCGTCCTCGGAAATCAGCACCGAGCTGATCGTTTCGGTGTAGCGGTGTTCCACCGGGGCGGCCGCCTCGTGGGTGGCGCAGCCGGCCAGCCCGAGGGCGGCGCCGGCCATCATCGCGAAGGCAAGACGTCGAACAGCATTCACCGGGGTCGCTCCACCCGGCTTCCTGGACCGGGAGGCGCGATTATCCGTGGCCTGACACGGATGTCTCTAGAGGAAACGACCGAGAACTCGGGGTCCGCGCAAACGATTTCTCAGGGAACGAACCGATAGCCGACTCCCAGTTCAGTCACCAGGTGCTGCGGCTGCGAGGGGTCCGGCTCCAGCTTGGCGCGCAGGTGGCCCATGTAGATGCGCACGTAGTGCGTGTCCTCCGCATGGGACGGCCCCCACACGGCCTTGAGCAGTTGCGGGTGAGTGAGCACTCGATTCGGGTGCGAGGCCAGGTGCGTCAGAAGCCGGTATTCGATGGGGGTGAGGTGCAGCGCCGTGCCGGCACGCTCCACGGTGCGCGCCGCGAGGTCGATGCGCACGTCGCCGAACTCCAGCACGCTGGCCGTGTCGGCGCTCCCGCGCGGGTGCCTGCGCAGCTGCGCGCGCACGCGCGCGAGCAGCTCGCCGGTGCCGAAGGGCTTGACGAGGTAGTCGTCGGCGCCGGCGTCCAGCGCGGCGATCTTGTCGGCCTCCATCGTCCGGGCCGACAGCACGATGACCGGGATCTGCGACCACGCGCGCAGGCCGCGGATGAAATCGAGGCCGTCGCCGTCCGGCAGCCCGAGGTCCAGCACCACGAGGTCGGGCCGCCGCGTGCCGGCCTCGATCAGCCCGCGGGCGACGTTTTCGGCCTCGGACACGTCCATGGCTTCGGCCTGCAGCGACAGGCGCACGAAGCGGCGGATCTCGGCCTCGTCCTCCACCACCAGGACCTTGGCCGGACGCTCGGCGGCGGTCATCGGGCGTTCTCCGGATCGGTGGCGCGGGGCATCGCGGCATTGTCGTCGCCGTCGTCCAGGTCCTCGATGCGCGGGGGCTCTCCACGCGGCAGCGTGAACACGAAGCGCGCGCCGCCCTCGGGGCGCGTCTCGCCGCGGATCGTGCCGCCGTGCGCGGCCACGATGGCCCGGCAGATCGCCAGGCCCAGGCCGACACCCGGCGTGGCGCTCTCCTTGCGGCCGCGCTCGAACTTCTCGAAGATCAGCGCCTCGCGTCCCGGCGGCAGGCCCGGACCCTCGTCGGCCACCCACACCTCGACCGACTCGCGCGTGGCGGCAGCCCCGATCGTGACCGGGCTGCCGGCCGGCGTGTACTTGGCCGCATTCTCCAGCAGGTTGGCCAGCACGCGCTCGACCAGCACCGCGTCGAAGCGCAGCAGCGGCAGGTCCGCCGGCAGCTGCACGCGGATCGGATGACGCCCTTCCGACGGCGCCGCCAGCCCGCGCAGCGCGCTGCCCACCACCTCCTCGAGCGGCTGCCACTGCAGGTTCAGCGCCACGTTGCCGGACTCCAGCCGCGCCATGTCCAGCAGGTTGTTGACCAGCGCGTTCAGCCGCAGCGCTGCCTCGCGCAGCCGCGCGGCGATCTCGGCATGCGCGGGCGCCAGCGGCGGCTGCGTGAGCCGCAGCGAATCGGCCATGCCCGCGAGCGCGGCCAGCGGCGTGCGCAGGTCGTGCGAGATCGCGCCCAGCAGCGCGTTGCGCAGGCGCTCCGATTCCATCTGCACCGTCGTCGTCTGCGCGACGTCGACGTAGTGGATGCGCTCCAGCGCGATCGCCAGCAGCGAGGCGAAGGTGTCGAGCAGCCGGCGCTGCTCCGGCACCGCGAGCCGCTGCGGGTTGCGCAGCGCCAGCGCGACGACGCCGCGCACGCGCATCGGCGCCTTCAGCGGCACGTACAGCATCGCGCTGGCC